>JBOHXA010000281.1:0-9711 GCA_050737335.1 Limisphaerales bacterium
CCCCAGGGATGCGCCTACGGGATACATTGGGCCGAATCGAGTTGAAATTCTGGACCACAATATCGTCTATGACTATCGCTACGAGCTTATCCTGGGCACTTTAACACAAATTCGAGCCTACGTTCGCAATCATACAACCCGGCCCTCATCATTGGCATTTGTGTTTAAGCGAGACAGGCAAGGCTGGTATTATGCCAATGCAACCGATAGCGGCTGGCCCGTGCCGGGCGAACTCCAAATTCATTCCAAAACGCGGCATGCGCAAATCCTGAGCCCGACATTCAGCATTCGCGCTGAATCGGCGCCCTGGCTCTCTCTGAACGCCGCTTTTAGTCCGGACCAAACGAACGCGACGGTATGCTGGCGGTGTCTGGACCAGAAAGGTTTTCCCGCCGCGCAGGCGCAAAGTTTTAAAATCATTCCTGATCTCAAATTTCATCGTTACGATGTTGATTTAGCCGCCTCGCCGGCTTATCGCGGGTTAATTACCCAAATTCGATTCGATGTTTTTTCCCGCATAAATCCGGCAGCGACGTTTCGAATGAAATCGGTATCACTTGGGCCGCCCCCGCGGTCGTAGGGCAGGCGTCTCGCCTGCCGGTTCTGCGGGCGAACAGTTGTCCAACGCGTGCCTTGCCTAACTCACAAACTTAAACTATATACGCGCCCATTGCCGCCATGCATGAAGTGTGATGCGCCCATGCGGGATGGCGGGATTTTTCCAAACCGTTCTCCTTGACACCGCTCGCCCTCTTTGCCACTCTTTCTGGCTAATTTTTCTTGAATTATGAAACGCCAATATCAACCATCGAAAATCCGGCGCAAGCGGCAGCACGGGTTTCTGAATCGCAATTCGACCAAAAGCGGACGCGCCATCCTTCGCAATCGCCGCCGCCAGGGCCGCAAGCGCCTCACCCCGGTTTGATTTGCGCGTCCATGACCGCTCAAACGCCCAAACGTTTGCGGCTGGCCCGGCGCTCGCGGGTCACACAAAACCGCGACTTCATCCGCATCCGCCAGCGGGGCCAGCGGCTTGCCCAGGGTTGCCTTGTGGCAAACTGGAATCTGCTGCCCGGAGGCGCGTCTCCAAAACTGGGCGTCGTCACCAGCCGAAAAATCGGGGGAGCCACGCGGCGCACGCGCGCCCGGCGGCTGCTCCGCGAAAGTTTCCGCCTCCATCAGCATAACTTCGCAACGCCCGTTGAATTGATTTTGGTCGCGCGTAATTCCATTGTCGGAAAGAAATTCGCCGAAGTTGAAAAAGATTTTTTGACAACCTTGCGGCGCGCAGGACTTTTAAAGAATGATCTTTAGCGCAATACTGCTTTTTTTTATCAAACTTTATCGCTGGACCATTTCGCCGGCGCAGGTGTTTTTGTTTGGCGGCGGCAGCGGCTGCCGTTTCACCCCCACGTGTTCGCAATATGCGGCCGAGGCGATACGCCGTCACGGCGCGCTCGCCGGCGTGGCCATGGCAGCCAGGCGAATTTGTCGTTGTCATCCGCTGGGCGGCTGCGGTTATGACCCGGTGCCCAAAGGCCGGAAAGAGAGGGGCGGTTGATTTCCTATGGATAGGACCGGAATCATTATTGTAACAGCCTGTTTCATTTTGCTGGGCGTGTGGCTTTACCAATCCGAGAAAGCGGCCCGGGAGCAAATGTTGACCCGCCATGCTGTGGTCACGACGGCCCCGGCGCCGGCGACCGTCCCGGCGCCCCTTCCGGAGGAAACGGCGCCGGTCATTCCCGCTTCATCCAACAATGTTCCCGAACGGTTTTTAACCATAACGAATGATCGGGTCCGATACACATTCAGTTCGCGCGGAGGCGGGATAAAATCAATCGGTCTCCTCCAATTTCCGGAAACCATTTCCCCGCGTTGGAAAAAGGGAACCGGCGCCAATGCCGTAGCCAGCCTCAACGACGAATCCGCCCTCCCTGTTCTGACCGTTTTAGGCGGCCCATCCATCCTCGGCGACGGCGATTTTACGCTGACCAAAACCGATCACGGGGTCGAGGCCGAGAAATCGTTGCCCGACGGACTGGTACTGACCAAGGATTTTGAACCGACCTCAAATTATCTTATGGCCGTGACCGTCACGTTCAAAAACGACTCAGGCAAGCCTCTGCCGTTGCCCACGCAGGAATGGATCACCGGCACGGCCACGCCCATGGACGTGGATGACCTCACCTTCATGAGTTACGGGGGCGCCATGTGGTATGACGGAACGAACGCGCATACTTGCCCCGCCTCTTATTTTTCGACCAATACGACGGTTTTGGGCGTTTTTTCCCGGACGCCAAAGACCGAATACCGCGAGGGCAACGGGGACGTTCTTTGGGCGGCCGCCTATAATCAGTTCTTCGCGCTGTTGGTGATGCCGCGACCCCATCAATCGGCTTCGCAAATCGTGGCAAATCCCGTCACTTTAGCCGCGCCCGACAACCCGACGCGCGCGCCCTTGATTGGCATCCAGACCGCCATCGTTTACCCGGCCGAAACCCTCGCGGCCGACCAGGTGGTGATGCGCCAGGTCGAGATTTACGCCGGCCCCAAGGAATTCCGGACGCTGGAAGAGGTAGCCGACCAATTTCAAAATCGCTGCGACCTGGTGATGAACTTCGGGACCGGGTTCGCCTCATTTTTTGGAATCGGTTCATTTTTTGCAAAACTGCTCCTGTGGTTCATGAACGCGCTGCACTACCTGCTGCCCTGGTTCGGTTACGGCTGGATTATCGTCCTGCTCACGGTTTTGTTGCGGTTATTTTTCTGGCCCTTTACGGCCGCGAGCATGCGCTCGATGAAAAAGATGCAGGCGCTGGCGCCACAAATCAAGGCGCTGAAGGAAAAATACGGCAGCGATCCTCAAAAGTTCACGCAGAAACAAATGGAGCTTTGGCGCCAAAACAAAGTCAATCCAATGAGCGGTTGTCTGCCGATGCTCATTCAAATGCCGGTATTCATCGGCTTATATACCATGATCCGCAGCGCCTTTGAGCTGCGCGGCGCCCACTTTCTATGGGTGACGGACCTGACCAAGCCCGACACGATTTTTTTCATCCCGGTCATTGGAATTCCGTTCAACCTGCTCCCCTTGCTCATGGTGGGCGTCCTGGTGTGGCAGGCGCATTTGCAACCGCTATCGCCGGGCATGGACCCATCCCAACAGAAAATGATGCGTTACATGCCACTGATTTTCCTGCTCATACTGTATAATTATTCGGCGGGCATGGCCTTGTATATGACCGTCAGCACAATGATGGGCATCTTGCAGAACCGTCTGATGAAGAAAATTCAGGTCGTCCCGATCGCCGCGGCGCCCTCACCTCTGGCCCCGCCGCCAAAAAAGAAAAAATGACGCTTTGTTTGAGCCGTGAATGCTATATTATTCTCACAGCATGCCTGCGCAACAACTGAGCCGCGCTCGCCCGTCCCGTCGTAGCTTCGGGGCAACCGCGAATGAGCAATCGGTTGCGCGAGTCCTGCGTAATCGCTTTTTTGCCAGTCGTTATTGATATCTTATGCCCGCACAACCAAAAGAGACGCTCGAAAAAATTCTCTCATCGCTCGGCTTTGAAGTTTCTGTGGAGGAACACAAAATGGATGATGGCATTTTACTGGATGTCAAAACCGACGACCCCGGCCGGTTGATCGGCCGCCAGGGGCAAACTCTCGCCGATTTGCAGTATATTACCAACCGCCTCCTTTTTCAGCAGGACTCTGCCGCGCCCAAGGCGATGGTGGACGTGGGCGGGTACCGCGCCCAGGCTCGCGAAGCCCTCGTCAAGAGGGCGCAAGACGGGGCGGAAAAAGTCCGCCGCTGGGGGGACGCGGTGGAATTGGAGCCAATGAACGCGTTCGATCGGCGTATCGTTCACCAGGCTTTGAAAGACGATCCCGACGTCGAAACGCACAGCGTGGAAGTCGAGGGTTCGGACAAGAAAGCCATCTTGCTCAGGCCGAAGGCTTGATCATTTTAACGCTGCCATATCTGCTCAAAATCAGCGGGACAAGCCTCTTGCGTTCAGCATTCCGAAGAACAGTGGACAAGCAGGAAGCCATCCCATTGCTTTCTGACGATCTTGTCAGACCGTTCTTCAACCTTTATTGCTGGGGTTCGATAATTTGCAGATGATATTGCGGGGAGAATACGCTGCTCCGTTTGGGTTGCGCGGAGAAGCTGTTGTAGTCGTAATCAAATTTGTAGCGGTATGTGACGGCGTTGTCGCCGGGCATGGCGGGCACGAAACCTTCCCACCGATTGGTCATCAGGGGCGTGGAGTGCATCTCGTAAAGCTGGCTGTTGACCAGCACGTAAGGGCGAATGGAGTCCCACCGAAGCGTCGTCTCTGGCGAAGTAAACGCGACTTCAACCGGGTAGGAATTGTTTGCGTTGCGCGCCTGTTGCAGGGGTGTCAGATTGGTGAACGTCCCGGCGCAACCCGTTATCAGCAGAGCCGGCAGGGCCAGCAATAAGATTTTCCACTTCATGCGCGAATCGTTGCATGAAGCCCGGAACTTGTAAAGAGAGATTTCTTAACCCGCGCCCACGTCCGAACGCGACAGGACATTGAGCTGCGCTTGCGCCTGTTTTGTCAGGCTCGTGAACAGCATCGAAACGCGGTAACCCAAATGCTTGTTGCCCGAGCAATTCACTACCACGCCGGTGCAATGCACCTTGCCCTCGTGCGACGAGGCCAGGGTCACCGTCATTTCCGTCCAGGGATTCAGCGGGGTCGGACTGCGAAATTCAATGCCGCTTTTGTAAACAGCCACCGAATCAGTGGAAAGCTCCAGCCGCGTTTGTCGCGCTTCCAGAAGTGTCACAGGTTGAAATGTACCAATGCTTCCGACTTTTCTTGCGCTCATAAATAAAAACTAACACAAATCCCGCCACCGTCAAATTTTTACCATTCAATGACCGCCGCGCCCCAGGTCAAACCAGCGCCAAAGACGACCAGCAGGATCAGGTCGCCCCGCGACAATCGCCCCGTCGAGACCGCTTCGTCCAGCGCGATGGCCACGGAGGCCGCCGATGTGTTGCCGTATTTATTGACGTTGACAAAAAGCTGTTCTGTTTTGGCTCCGAGCCGTTCGGCCACCGCGTCAATGATCCGGCGATTGGCCTGGTGCGGAATTATGCATTTGATTTCCGTTATATCCAGTTCGCACCGCGACAGCGCCTCTCGGGCCGCCGATTCCATCGCCTGCACCGCGCTCTTGAACGCCTGCTTGCCGTCCATCCGCAAATAGTGCAGGCGCGCGTCCACGGAAGCTTTCGTGGCAGGACAACGGCTGCCGCCGCCGGGCATTATCAACAGGTCGCCCTTTTCTCCATCCGCGCCCATCACGGCCGTCAACAGGCCGTGCGAATTCGCGCGGTTTTGCAACACCGCCGCCCCCGCGCCGTCGCCGAAAAGCACACAGGTGTTGCGGTCGGTCCAATCCACGATGGACGAGAGTTTTTCCGCGCCAATCACCAGCACCGTGTTATATGTCCGGGACATAATGAACTGCTGCCCGATTTCCAGCGCGTAGATAAAACCCGAACAAGCCGCCTCGATGTCAAAGGCCGCGGCGCTCGTGGCCCCGATTATCTCCTGGACCAGGCAGGCCGTCGCCGGGAATGGCATATCCGGCGTGATCGTCGCGATGATAATAAGATCAATTTCCCCGGCGGTGACGCCGGCCATTTTCATCGCCTTTTCCGCGGCCTTGGCCGCCATGTGCGAGGTCCATTCGTTTTCCCCCGCCAGGCGCCGTTCCTTGATGCCGGTGCGAGTCGTGATCCATTCGTCGGATGTTTCCACCATTTTTTCCAATTCATGGTTGGTCAGAATCCTGGACGGCACGTAGGAACCGACACCGACAATGGAACAACTGCGTCCCTGAAAGTGGTGGTTGGCCCTGGGGTTTTTGAATTTTAACTTCACGTCATTATTTGATAGAGTTGGCGTGCTCATTGCGAATAAATATTTCATTTGCCCGGGCCACGTCGCGGGCAATCATATCATTGACATGATGCTGCAATGTCTCGGCCGTCACGCGAATGGCGCTGGCCACCGCGCGTTCTCGCGCTGAACCGTGCGCCTTAAAAACCGTTCCGCTGAATCCCAACATCGGCGCGCCGCCATACACCTCAGGATCCATCCGCTTTCGGATCGCCTGAAAGGCATTCTTGGCCAGGTACGCCCCGATCTGCCGCTTCGGGTTGCTCATCAGTTCGCGTTTTAACATCGAAAACATCGCCACCGCAAGGCTTTCGGAAGTCTTTAAAACGATGTTGCCGACAAATCCGTCGCACACCACCACGTCCACGTGGTCCTTGAACAAATCGTGTCCCTCGACATTCCCAATGAAATTCAGGTCCAGTTGCTTGCACAGGGTGAACGCCTGGAGAGTCAAATCGTTGCCCTTGGTGTCTTCTGTTCCGATACTCAAGATTCCCACCCGCGGATTTTTGCGCCCAAGCACCTCGCGGGAGTAGATGTTTCCCATGATGGCAAACTGCGCCAGATGGATGGGCTTGCATTCAACGTTGGCGCCGGCATCGAGCAGAACGAATTCATTGCCCTGCCGCGGAATCACGGTCGCAATGCATCCCCGGTCCACGCCCGGGATTTTTCCCACTTTAAATGTAGCCGCCGCGAATATCCCTCCGGTGTTGCCCAGCGAAACCAGCGCGTCCGCCTTGCCATCAGCCACTAATTCGGCGGCGCGGGCGATGGATGAATCCTTTTTTTTGCGAAGGGCGCTTGCGGGCTTATCGTCCATCTCCACCACCTGTGTGGTGTGAACGACCCGAACCCGATGGTCCCGAAACCCGCGCGCCGGAAGCGCCGCGTGAATCGCCGCCTGGTCGCCCACGAGGTAAAGGCGGGAGATTTTTCCATTGGCTTCCAGCGCGAGCTTCACGCCCGCAATGACCACGCCGCAGCCGTGGTCCCCGCCCATGACATCCACTGCGATTTTCATATGGCGAATGCGCCCCGCTCTTTTTAGAACCGGTCAACTCACCAGATTAGTCAGCTCTAAAAAGAGCGGAGACAAAAACCTTACGTTCCGGCGGTGACAGTGAGCACCTGGCGGCCTTTGTAAAAACCGCATGCCGGGCACACCCGGTGCGGCAAGTACGGCGCGGCACATTGCGGGCACGTGCTCAGTTGCGGCAGTTTCAAGACACTGTTGTAAGCCCGGCGCATTCGCTGCCGGCTGTGTGACGGTTTGCGTTTAGGAACACCCATAAAGCAATAAAAAATTCAATCAAAAGTTCAGTTTATCCAATTCATTCCATGCGGACGGACTGCTTTGCCCATTTTCACGCCTGCTTTCCCCAAGTCCAGGGCAATCCGGCGCGCACAGCGGATGCTGTGGAAATTCCAGCAGCATATCTTCCCGGACATAGGGTGTCAAGTCCACGCAATCGTTGTCCACACTTGCCGCTTCCCCGCCTTCCAAGGAAAGGTGCAGCGTCCAATGATCCAAAGTAATCTTCCTGTTAAACGGCTTCAGGCAGCGAACGCACTGGCAATGAAGCGTCAGCGCCAGTTTTCCTTGCGCCAAAATCCCTTGCGCAATCTTTTCCACCCGTAAATCGTAGGACAACGGCTCTTCAGGCGCCATCATCTCATCCTGCAGGCTGAAATCCAGTTCTTTCACCGGCAATTCGCCCTTCAGATGAATCCCGTGCGCCTCCAGGTGGCGCAAATTGACTCTCAATGACATGATACAATCTATCGTACCCCGCTGGAACCTGACAAGGGACATTCCTGTGGGATCGAACTTTTTGTCGGAGGAAGGCCCCGGAGCCTGAACGGGCCTTGCATTTCAATACGGGCGAGCCGATAGTGAACGCATTATCATGGCGGGCGGAACGCCCATTTTTTGTCCGCATTGCCAGGCAGGCAGTTCAGGACATTTTTCGTTTCCGGCGAATGAACCCAATTGAATTCCACCGCCTGTTTTTGGCTATTTCGGTTCCCGGGGACGTACGGGGCCGGCTGCGGCAATGGCAACTGGAATTGCAGGGGTTGCTGCGGTCCTGCGCCGTCCATTGGACTAAACCCGAACAATTCCATCTGACGCTCAAATTCCTTGGCAGTGTTCCGGTCGCGGACACCGGCGCGCTGCGCCAGGCCGTCAAGGCGGTCTGCCGCGCCGCCCCTGCCATGCGCTTGCGGGCGGAAGGCGGCGGCTGTTTCCCTCCCTCCGGCTTGCCTCGCGTGCTTTGGGTGGAAATAAAAACCATGGACGGATTGCTCATCGAGTTTCAACGGCAACTCGAATTCTCCGTTCAACGCTTTGCGGAAAAGCGGGAGACAAAAAAATTTACGGCCCACGTCACGCTGGCCCGTTTCGAACGCCTCCCGGGTCCAGCAGTCCAGCGCCTCACGGCAGCGATGGCCGTTGGCAGAACTTTTGGTCAATGGACAGCTACAGAAGTGCAATTAGTCAAAAGTTCTTTGATGCCGGCTGGCCCGGCGTATGCTATTATTGACACCCTCAGGACAAAAAATGATGAATCGGGTGAAACTTTTTTGTAACTGTTCGCGTCTTTAAAATCATATGCTTAAGCCGCTTTCACCCGGTAACTGGAACTACGACATGGCCGCGCATCTGCTGAGCCGCGCCGGCTTCGGCGGCACGCCCATGCAAATCCAACAACTGGCGGACATGACCATGCCGCAGGCTGTTTCATTCCTCCTCGATTACGAAAAAATTCCGGACCCCACCCCGGCCCCGGAATGGGCGCACCCGGAACCAGATCGAATGGAGGCCATGCGGCGCGTCTATCGAACCGGAACCCCCGAGGAAAAACGCCAGGCCAATCGGGCCGAGCAGAAGCTTCAATATCAACGCGTGATCGAACTGCGCGGCTGGTGGCTCAATCGCATGGCAAATGGGCCTAGGCCATTTCAGGAAAAAATGACGCTGTTCTGGCATGGCCATTTTGCCACCAGCGTGGACAAGGTCCACGAGGCGTATTACATGTGGCGGCAAAATGAACTGTTCCGGCGGCTGGCCACGGACAATTGGCTGCGTCTCCTCATCGAAATGGGGAAGGACCCCGCCATGCTCATTTGGCTCGACCAGGCTGAAAGCCGCAAACAACACGCCAATGAAAATTTTGCGCGTGAGGTCATGGAACTCTTCTCCCTGGGCATCGGTTACTATACGGAAAAGGACGTCACCGAGGGCGCGCGCGCCCTTACGGGTTGGTCTCTGGATCGCTTGAACCAACGGTTCATTTATCGTCCGGAATATCACGACGACGGAATTAAAACCTACCTGGGTTTGACCGGGAATCTCAATCCCGAGGACGTTCTGGCGCAGATCGTGGCCCAGCCGCATTCAGCCGTGTTCATCACGGGCAAAATCTGGAATTTTTTTGCCGGACAAATGCCTCCGCCGGACTTGAATGAGGCCATGGCCGCGGAATTGCGCGCCCATGGAAATGATTTCAAGCCTTTCCTTCGGACGATGTTCTCCAGCGAAGAATTCTTTTCGCCCAAAATCGTTAAAAACGCAGTCAAAAGTCCGACGCAATGGCTCGTGGGAACCTCTCGCATGCTCCAATCCGAATTGCCGCCCCCGCTCATTTGCATGGGGATGTTGCGCAGCCTCGGTCAGGACCTGTTCAATCCGCCGAATGTGAAAGGTTGGGATGGCGGATTGAGCTGGATTACTACCAACACGCTCCTGGCGCGGTAT
>JBOHXA010000282.1:0-23090 GCA_050737335.1 Limisphaerales bacterium
AGGAAAGGACGGGCCCGGTTGCGGTATAGGTGTTCAAATTCAGCCAATTAGGCGAAGCGAGATTCATCGTGTATTGGACCTCATATGTCAGGATCGTCATCGAGTACCATGTCAGGGGTCGCGCGAGATCGAAAGGTTCAATTTGAAGGATTGTTGGACAAGTGGATTATTGACGCCCTTGGGTCTTGAGGCATTAACAGGCCATTAAATCTCGCAGCAGCGGATGTGAATCCGCCCTGACATTTCTTTCGTTTCCGCGGCGAGACGCTTCGCGACGTGGACGCCAATGGGTTCGGCCGGATTAATTTGGCGCAGAATCCGCCCGGATGGGTCAGCGCGGTTCAAGGCGATAAAACCGCTTAGGATAGCTCCGCCACTGCGGGTCGCTGAAATTAGCAGTGCCGTTAGTGGCGGCAACTGTATTGGTGGAAATAGGAACCCAGACGGGATCGGAGGGGTTGCCATTGGCTTCCACAACGATCGCCGCATTGGTGGCCCATGAAATGGCAAACCCGAATTGGCCATTGTGGAGGCCAAACGACGGTTCGAAATTCAAGATGAGCGGACTGGCCTGATACCAGAGATTTGAAGAGGCAAACGATGCGCCCAAGGCTGCGTAAAAGGAGGCCCATCCGGTTGTTCCCGGGAGGTCATAGACCGCGACTCCATTGTCGGCTTCGAAAAACGCATCAGCCCCGACACTGGGCGCATTCCCGTTGAAATAGAGAGTATTCAAACTCACGCAATAGGTGAAAGCGTCGTCGCCGATATGAACAAGGGTTCTGGGGATTGTGACGCTGCCAAGGCTGAGGGCGCCGTAGAACGCATAGTTGGTGATTGAATTGACGGTGGATGGTACGGTGTAAGTTGAAACAGGCAAAGCCGGCGGATATTGGATGAGGGTATCCCGGTCCTTGTCAAAGAGGACGCCATTGAGACTGCTGTATGCCGGATTGCCGGCGTCCACCGAAACATTAGTCAGGCTCTCACATGAAACAAACGCCTCGTAGCCAATGCCAATGACGCTGCCGGGAATCGTGACATTGGTGAGTCCACTGGAAGCGAAGGCTAAATTGCCAATGTTTGTAACGCTGTCAGGTATGATGATACCGGACAGGCCCGAGTCACCGCCAAAGGCGCTGTTGGCAATCGTGGTGACAGGATAACCATTGGTTTTGGCCGGGATTGTGATGGAAATGGGCGAGCCGGAAACGCCTGTAATGGTAATCGCGCCGTTGTTGGTGGTGATTGTAAGCTGCCCGAGAGCGGTTTGAATCAGGAAAAATGAGGCAACCGCGGCTACGAAGAAAAAGGCACACGGTCCGATTCGATTTTTCATATACAAGGGCAATTTTCTCCGCGATGGAATTCCCGGGAGAAAGCAAGGCGTCCGGTTCCGGCAAAGCTGAAAGTTTGCCCACGGGCAATGAATGCATTCATAGCTTTTACGGGCACATTTGAATCTGGTCAATTGACTTCTGCCGCAACCGTCTAAGTTGTTCCCAGCCAAATCATTACGGCTGGTGACCAGGAATAATTCTTTCCTTCCACGATTCCAAACCGATTCTTCTGGTGTGAGCAGATTGCACCCTGAATAGCAGAACCTGTCAACTGCAAAATTCAGCCAATATCATCGCCGCTCAAACGTGAAATGCCGATTGAAACAAACAGGACAAGTTTGCGTGGGGATGGTTTACCGGGACTCTCCCCGCCTTGGGGGACCACGGTGCGGCAAGCGCGGCTGTTACGATACGGCTTCCTGCGCAAAATGCCGGGCGATTTCTTCCAGCCAGCCATTGTCCGGCTGGGCGTAGGGCCGGAACGTTTCGAGCGAACCTTCGCGTTCGTTGTAAAAGATGGCGCGATGGAGGCCGAGGGCGGACGCATTCGGGGCGTCAATCAGGCTGGCGGAATCGGTCGCGCTCATCTGGAAGACCGCGCGCATTTCGAATTCGCTTAAAGCTTTTCTTCCTAAAAAGCGGCTGATGTTATTGTAGGTGTCGCACGTGACGATGACATGGATGCCGCGCGCGGGGCCTTCGGTAATGAGATTGACCAGCGTCGCGGCCGGAGCATTTGCGGAATCCGAACTTGAGAAAGAGAATTCGTCTTCCTGGCGCAGTTTCTTGAAATTTTGAATCCCCTGAATTAGAAGAAAAATTTCCTGCGCGTCTGAAACAGCGCCTTCAGCGCGTCTTTTTAATTCTTCGGCCAGGGCGGCCATGGTTGCGGGCAGTTCGGCGTTGCCGGCCATGACCACCTCGTGGGGCAGGGCATCCACGGCGCGCTGCAAAAATTCCCGCAGTGGAAAACCCGCTGGCGTAGTGTCGAGCAGGATGAAACGCGCGGCCTCTCGCGGATATTGCGCGGCCAGAGACATGAGAGCGACGACGAGGATGGTGACTGAACGTTCGTCGCTTTGCGCGACGACGAGGAGATTGCCGCCGCTTTGGCGCAAAAAAACCGCTTCCGTTGGTCCTTTAATGGAATTGGGCGCGCCCAGCCACGCGCGCGGCGGCCGGGGCGGCGCGGCAGGAAGGATTTCCAGGGCGGCCCGCAGCGGCAAATTGTCACGGACATCGGCGGGCGCATTGCCCTCGAACACGATGGGGCCGGGATAACCATGGTCGGATTTGTCGGCGCAATCCCGGATTTTTTTTAAAGCCGCGTCGCGAACTGTATCGGGCAGCCAAACGGCCTGGAACGGGCTATTGCCTTCAATTGCGCCGGCGGCGTCATTGTAAATGCCTTCGCCAGGGCGGGACAGGAGCCGGGGCGCGGGATTGTCCTGATCCATGATCAGGTAAGCGTCTGCTTCATTGCATTGGAGGGCGATGCGAATGACCATTTGGCCAATCGTGGCGCGGGCCAGGGTGTACGCGCCGCCCAAAGTTTGGGACCCGAGCAGCACATGGATGCCAAAAGCGCGGCCCTGGCGGACGATGCGGTCCAATAGGACCGCGGCGCCCTGTGACACGCGATCTTCTTCCACGAAGAATTCCTGGAATTCATCAATCATCAGCAGCGTGCGGGGAATGGGTTCGGCACCGCCGTTGCGCTTGTAGCCCGCGATGTCCTGGGCGCCAACTTTGCGGAAAAGATCGCCGCGGCGGCGCAATTCATCATCCACCCGCTGCAGGACGCTCAGGCCGAATTCGCGGTCGCTTTCGATGGCGACGACTTTGGCGTGGGGCAGTTTGCGGGAGCCATAACACTTGAACTCGACGCCTTTTTTGAAGTCCACAAGATAAAATTCAACCTGTTGCGGGCTGCAACGAAGGGCGAGGTTGGTAATGATGATGTGGAAGAGCGTGGATTTGCCCGAACCGGTTTTGCCGGCAATGAGCGCATGCTGGCGGGTCGCTTTGCCGATGGCCAGATATTGAAATTTTGTCGCGCCGGACCGGCCAATAGGCACGCGCAATTCGTCCGTGGTTTCCTCGGTCCACATTTGCGAATCCGGCGGCGCGACTTGCTCGAATGGAACTTCCACGCGCGTGGAATCCTTGCTGGTCTGGCCGACCTGATGCAGAAATTTCGTCGCAAATTCGTCCGATGGCGGCGCGTCGAGGATCAGCCTCACTCCGGGCGGATGCCAGTTGGACAACACAAAGGCGGTCTCGGCCCGAGAGAGGCAAACGCTGTTTTTGCGCAGTTCGTCAGGGACGAAATCCTGCGGCGGCGCGATGCGCGCGTCCCAATGGATAAAGGTGTAAACACCGCAACGCGCGCCGCTGGCGGCGATGTTGCGAAGGCGGCGCGCGGCGGTTTCGCTGAAATTCGCGGGGAACGAAGCGACCACGAGAAAATGATATTTCTCAGCCACGGCGCCGGCCTCGGCGTTGTATTCGGTGATCGTGGCGTACTCGTTGCGCAGATACATCTGGATAATTTTTTCCATGTGTTCGTTGAGTTCGGCGAGTTTTTCCTCGAACTGCGCGGATTGAGTCCAGATGCGGCTATTGATATAGCTTTCCTCGTAATCGGCCAGGTGCATGAGGGACGCGAAATTCTGGCCCAATCCCACGGGGTCGAAGATGGTAAACATCAACTTGCCCGGCGGCGTGGTGGCGAAGATGCGGAAAACGATGTTATTGATGGCTGTGACAGCTTCTTCATTTCCGGTTTTTGCGGCTTCGAACAGAATCGAGCCTTGGGAGGGACAAACCAGCGACAATGGAACCATTAGCGTGGGCGGGCAGGGAAGGGCGAGCCGCTGATCTTTTGGCAATGCATCGGCGAATTCGGGAATATTGACTTCCAATCGGGCAAAGGTGGCAACGTTTTGAAAATCCTGTGGTGGCGCCCAGTTTTCCCAGTTTGAGGGCGTCCAGGACGGGAACATTTTTGCAGCGGCGTTGGCGGCAGCCTGGAGATCGCGGCAGAGCGGTTCGATGGCGCGTTTCCAATCGGCCTCGAGCTGCGCCCAGGAGGCGGCGTGCTCCTCGTCCATCTTCTGTTTTCCTGTTTCGTAATCATTGAGCAGTCTGCGGGTGAGTTCGTTGGTTTGCGCCTGCTTGCGGCCCATCTCTTCGTGATGTAGCGCTTCAATGTCGGCCAGTTTGATTGCGCCGCGCGAGAGGTTCTTATGGTGAATGCGAAGGGCTTTGTCATCAACCTGCATCGGGAGCGAAGTTCCCAGGCGGGCGAGATTTCTGGCGCCTTCCTTCCAGCGCTGATTCAAAGCGCGTTCATTGGTCTCAAATTCGGTCCTGATCCGCTCTCGTTCCTGCTGATGATAGGATTCGATTTTTTCAGCCCCGCCCAACAGCAATTCCCGCGCTTTAAGAAAATGGCCGGCAAGCCCAACGGCCGCCGGGCCGGCCGTCCGGGCCGCAAGAAAGATCAGCGCCAAAATGACGACAAACGCCGCCAGGCAGGCAATCGCGACGGAACCGCTGATGGCATGGATTTCAAAATGCCCCAGGACCGGCCCGGCTATGGCGACTCCCACCAGCAGGATCGCCAGCGGCCAGATGGGAACGTATCGAAGGAGGCGCGGGAGGAAGGCGCTGTCAAACTGTCCCAGGTCGCGCTCAATTTGCGACTGAATCTTCCCGAGCCGTATGAAGAAATCCTCCCCCCCAAATGGCGCGGATGAATCCGGCTGGCCGCGGTTCAGCAGCCGCCGGAATTTTCCGCTGACATGAAACGCCCGTCGCGCTTTTTTTTCCAGGCGCTCGAAGGTCGCGGTGGATTCCGCGAATTTTTGGAGGAAATTTTCATTCGCGGCGGCGGCGGCGGCCAGGTCGGTGTCCCGTTTCTGCTCGGCTTCGGAAAGCCCGGTTTGGACCTGTTCCCGCCAGCGCGCGTCCTGAGTCTCGACGCCTTTGACGGCCTTGTCCCGGGTGGTTTTGTAGGCGCGCTCGATGCGGTCTTTGCGGGCGTTGCTTTCCGACCGGGCGCGCGCCTTCCGGAATTCCAGGTCCGCCTCGCCCGCGGAGACCCGGGCCTCCCAATCCATCTCCATTTGTTCGTTTTGGCTTTCGTATAGCTTGCGGGCGGCCGCGGAGCGCGTGTGAAAGTCGGACTCGAGCTTTTCTTCGCTGTCGGCGAAGTCGCGGACCGTCTTCTTCAAATGATCCAGAAGGGCGAGAGTCTCGTTGAGGGCGGGAATTTTATTCACAGTCGCTCCTGACCTTTTTCAGCAATTCGTCAAGCTTCTCGATCACGACCACGGTTTTGTTGACAAAAATGAATAGTTCGTCAAGATATTTTTTCTCAAACTCGCCGCTCTTTTGGTCGCGCCAATAATTTTTCGTCTGTTCCCATTGGATGGAAAGTTCGCGGGCCGAGCCGGTGAGGCGCCCTTTGTTGGCGCTGAGACTCACGCGGACCCCTCCTGTTTTGCCGGCGCCACGCCGGCATAGGCCTCGATGGATTCGATCACGCGGTCCAAAGAGGCGACGGCGCGGGGCATGTCCGCGGCCAAAAATGTTTCGAATTGCGAGATTTGTTTCACAAGGGGATCGGTTTTATCGCCTAAATCGCGGCTCCATTTTCTGAGGATGGCCAGCTTGGCTTCGCATTCGCGCACGGCGCGGTCGGCCCGCTGCACCGCCATATGGTGCAGCGAACTGGCGTCCTGTAGTTTGGAAAGGGTCGCGGTGAACAATTCGGCGCGAGCTTCCTCAAGCTTGCGCCAGCGAAGGCGAAATTGATTGTCCCAGTACCGCCGTTGGTCCTCTTCGACCCATTGTCGCGCGCGGATGATTTCCCCGGTGGTTTCCTCCAGGAGCGGACGCACTTTGGCGAGAAAGACGATCAGCGCGGCCCGGAACGCTGCAATTGCGTCACTGGAAGTAATATTGGCGGTCTCGGCCATGAACTTATCGTTGGTTGAGATATTCCTCGATGCGCTGCGCCTTGCGCAACAGGTACGGCGCATGCGCTTTGGATGCTTCGACGAACTTTTTTAGCGCCTTCATGGCCTGCTTGAATTCCTCGGAAAATTTCTCGTGTTCCTGGTCCTGCCAGGTATCGCCCAGCGCCGAGAAGCGCGCCATTAAAAGAACCAGACGGTTTTCGAGGTCGGTATTGAAGCGCTGCAGTTCGTCGGCGAACCGCCGCACTTTTTCCGGGTCCATGATCGCTTGAGCCATTGTCGTGCCTTTGGTTGCAACGGCATAATATCGCAAATTTTCATGCCTTGAGCAACGGCCATACGCGAAAAAACGCGCCATTCCCCGCGCCCAAGGCATCGGCGTGCTGATGGAGAGCCGCGACCTCCAGGGCCGGGAATTTCCTTGCCACGATATATGCGCAGGATCCTAACCAGGCGGGGATCATTACTCAGGCAGCCAGGGGCATGATGGAGCGGGTGCTCCATTGATGGCGAAGCTCCCAAGCCATCACCGCCGATCCAACGCTTTTGGAGGCTTGGGACAATTCGAGCCGATCCTTCCCATCTGCGCAAAATCTGCGCTGCCGGTTTCCCGGAGCGAGCAGCAATTGCGCATAGAGGTTTTCGATTTCCATTGAAAACGCGATTTTCCGCTGTTGGTATATGAATTGCAGATGTGCGGGTGAACAATAACCGGTCTCGCGCAAGTGAGCCAAAAGAACAACCATAACCGATAAGGATAGCTCGATGAAAATGAAAAACTTATTCGCAGTATGCGGAATCACGGCGGCGCTGATTTGCGGCGCGGGTGTCGTTTCCGCACAGAACAATAACGGTGGTGGCGGAGGCGGTTTCGGCGGTGGCCGCGGCGGTTTCCGGATGGATCCGGAGCAAATGCGGCAGGATTATATCGGATTTGTCCGGAACTACTTGAACTTCACGAACGAAACCGAATGGACCGCAGTCCAGCCGCTGGTCCAAAAAGTTTTGGACGCCGAACGCGATATGGGTTCGGCCATGGGCAATGGCTTTAGAATGTTTATGCAACAGCGCTTCGAGCGTGACCGTAACGGCAACGACCAAAACGGCGGCGGCGGTCCGCGTCATAACCGCGGTCGCGGAATGTTTGGAGGCGAGCAAAGCCCGGAATATAAAGCTTTGGAGGACGCCGTGAATAACAACGCGCCGGATGGTCAGGTGAAGAATCTGCTCGTGCGCTACAATGCCGCGGAAAAGGCCAAGCAGGATAAATTGAAAACGGCCCAGGACAACCTGCGCGCGGTGCTTCAGCCCGGGGCACAGGAAGCGCGGGCCACATTGCTGGGATTGCTGAATTAATCCGTTCACGACACAAAACGAAGTTCATGAGCGATTTGGTCCAGGATTTGCCGTCGAAACCCTTGCTGGAGCGGATGGTCGCCAACCGCCAGCTTTCGGCGATTGACGCGGAGATATTGGTCAAGGAACAACCGGGCATTCAAAGCGAAGAAGAGGTGTTGCGCTGGCTCGCCAAAGAATACGGCCTGGCCTATACGACGCTCGATGACGTGGACCCGGACCGGCAGTTGCTGTCGCTCTTTCCCGCGCGGTTATTGTTGAAGGAAGAACTGCTTCCCTTAAAGCGGGACAACGGCACCGTGGAAGTGGCGACGAGCCGCCTCTTTGCGACACAAGGATTGGATGCGCTCAAGACGATGACCGGCTTGAATCTCAAGCCGGTCATCGCTTCCACCGAAGCCATACAGCGTGAAATCAAAAAGCGTCTGGGCGTTGGCGCGGACACCATCGGCACTCTTGACGAAGAAAAGGGGTTCCAGGTGGTGGATGAAGATGCCGATGACACCAACCTGGACGAGGCGGCGGAAGACGAGGCTTCGATCATCCGGTTTGTCAACCAGGTGCTCAAGGACGCCATCGAGTTGCGCGCGTCAGACATTCATCTGGAGCCTTTTGAGGATGAGTTTCGCATTCGCTACCGGATTGACGGCGTGTTGCAGGACGTTCCAGTGCCGGCGCAATTAAAGCGATTCCAGCCGGCCATTGTTTCGCGCATCAAAATCCTGAGCCATTTGAACATTGCGGAAAAACGGCTGCCCCAGGACGGGCGCATCAGAGTACGGATCGAAGACGCGGAAGTGGACATTCGCGTTTCGATAATTCCCATGCTGCACGGCGAGGCGGTGGTGATGCGTTTGCTGCGGCAAAATGCCACCTTGCGCGGCATGAAGGAATTGGATATGGGCCGGCGCGAGTTGGAATGTTTTGACAGGGTGCTTGAATTGCCGCACGGCATCATCCTGGTGACCGGGCCGACTGGCAGCGGCAAAACGTCAACTCTCTACACGGCCTTAAACGAGATCAACGATTCTGTACGCAAGATTATCACGATTGAAGACCCGGTTGAATATCAGCTCAAGGGCGTGAATCAAATCCAGGTCAACGAAAAATCCGGCCTGACGTTTGCGCGGGGCCTGCGGTCCATTTTGCGCCACGACCCGGACGTCATTCTTATTGGCGAAATTCGCGATCAGGAAACGGCTCAAATCGCGGTGCAGGCCTCTTTGACCGGTCACCTGGTCTTTTCCACGCTGCACACCAATGACGCGCCGGGAGCGGTGACTCGGCTGGTGGACATGGGAGTCGAGCCCTATCTGGTGGCCTCTTCGCTCGAAGCGGTGCTTGCGCAACGACTCGTTCGCGTCCTTTGCAAACATTGCAGGCAGCCGGACGATTCGCCCACGGCCCTGGCCCTCAAGGCGCAACTGGACATCCCGGCCAATACCACCATTTACAAATCCACCGGCTGCCGCGAATGCCGCAATACGGGCTTCTTCGGCCGTCATGCGATCTTTGAATGGATGGATTCGGACAACGAAATCCGCCAGTTGATTTTGAAAAGCGCCTCGACCGACCAAATTCGCGACGCCGCGCGGCGGCAGCAGATGAAAACACTTGCCGAGGATGGCTGGCGCCTGGTGCGGCTGGGCATCACGACAGTTGAGGAAGTCCTCAGTGTGACCACCGCAAAAGAAGTGGCCCGCACGACCAAAAATGAAACCCTCGACGCGACGGCCGGGCCGCAGGGAATCGCGTTGGCAAGACCAACCTGAAGGCCGAATTATTTGGCCAATCTAAAATAAAAAATGCCCACATTCGCGTACAGAGCTTTGCAGTCCAACGGCATAGTGTCCGAGGGCGTGCTCGAAGCTCCGGGGCGTCCGGATGCGTTGCGCCAAATTGAAACGTTGGGCTTGCGTCCGGTCCATGTGTCGGAAAAAGCGGCGGCGCTCGCAAAGAACGGCGCGTCCCCGGCGGGCAAATTTTCGTTCAGGTTTGAATCGAAGAAAGTTTCGAGCAAGGCGCTCGAAAATTTCACGCGCTTGTTGTCCAGCCTTCTTGCGGCGGGCGTGCCGTTGAGCCGCGCGCTGGTGATCCTCTGCAAGGAAGCTTCCGCGCCCGTCGTCGCGGCCAAATGGAGGGAAATTCATGACTTTGTGGTGGACGGCATGTCGCTTGCCGATGCCATGTCCAAATCGCCGGAGACATTTCCGCGCGTTTATGTGGCGATGGTGGAGGCGGGGGAGGCCGGCGGGTTTTTGGACGTCGTTTTAAGCCAGATCGCGGATTTTCAATCCCGGCAAAAGGAGCTGAAATCAAAAGTTCTCACGGCGATGACTTATCCGTGCATTCTGTTCTGCCTGGCATCGCTCATTTTGACGGCGTTATTGGTCTTTTTCGTTCCCAAGCTTCAGAAGGTTTTTCAGACCCTTCACGGTTCGCTGCCGTTGCTCACGCAAATCATCATCAGCACCAGCCATGCATTGCGCTCGTACGGACTATTCATTCTGGTGGGATTGGTCACAATAGGGATCACGCTTAGCACATGGTTCAGGTCTGAAAAGGGAAAGCGCAATTGGGAAGGCTTTATCCTGCGCGTGCCGCTCGTGGGGCCGTTGCTGGCGCAATTTGCGATGGCCCGGTTTTGCCGGATGCTCGGCACGCTGCTCGGGGCGGGCGTGCCGCTGGTGCAAAGCCTGAACGTGGCCCGCCGCTCCATCGGCAACCAGATTCTCGTGGATGCCGTGGGACAATCCATTGAGCGGGTGCAGCAGGGCGGACGGCTCGGTCAATCCCTTGCTGACTGCAAAATTCTTTTTCCCGGTTCCGTCCTGGAAATGGTTTCGGTTGCCGAAGAAAGCGGCCGCCTGGATGCGGAATTAGTCCGGATTTCAACGGTGACCGAAGGCGACCTGGACCGGAACTTGAAAACGGCGGTCTCTTTTGCCGAACCGTTGCTGCTGTTTTTTATCGCCGTATTCATCGGCCTCATTTTCATCGGCATGTTGCTGCCGGTGCTCTCCATGAGCCAATATATCAAATGACAATTAACACAGGTAAAAACTCAATATGAAAATACTAAAGCCGTCTCATCCTCTTGCTCATCGGCATCCTTTTCCCCGGTTCCGCGGCGGGCGACGCATGGCCTTCACATTGGTCGAAATCATGCTCGTCGTGGCGATCATCGGCATCCTGGCCGCGCTGGTTATTCCCAGAATCGCCGGAAAGAGCGAACAGGCGCGCGTCACCGCGGCGCAGGCTGACATCAAAGGCGGCGTCAAGACCGCCTTGGACGAATTTGAAGTGGACAACGGCTTTTATCCGCAAAGTCTGCAGGACCTGCTCCAAAAGCCGCGAAATGCAAGGAATTGGCACGGTCCTTATTTGGATTCGCTCCCCACCGATCCCTGGGGCGATCCCTACTATTACAGCTATCCGGGAAAACACAATCCGAACGGCTATGACCTGTGGTCCGCCGGCCCGGACGGAAAGTCAGGAGACCAGGATGACATTGGAAATTGGCAAACACAATAAATTGCAGAGCCAATGCGCTTTTACGCTGATCGAATTGGTCTTGGTCATGGCGTTGCTCGTCGTGGCGGTGTGCCTCGTCGCGCCGCGGCTGTCGGATTTTGTCCGGGGACGGGCGCTGGATTCGGAAGCGCGGCGGCTTTTGGCGCTGACCGATGCCGGGGAATCGCGCGCGGTGTCCGAAGGGATGCCAATGGTTTTGTGGTTCAACGGCAAGCAAAACACTTGTGGCCTTGAGGCCGAAACACCGCCCAAGGGCGGGGACACCAAAGCGGAGAATTTGTCCATCAGTGAAAGCGTGGCGATCACGCCGGTGAAGACAGGCTCATCGGCATTGACGACGTTTAATCATTTGCCGGCAATCCGTTTTTTGCCGGATGGCACGGTGGATGCCGGAAGCCCGCGGACGGTGCAATTGGCGGAAGGCAACGACATGCTCTGGCTGATCGAATTGCAAAATCGCACAGGCTATGAAATTAGCGACAGTTCAAAATAGTCGCGCTCGCGCGTTAGACCACGCTCGTCGCGCCGCTAAAGGCGGCGCTGACCGCGCGGCGCGCGGTCCCTGCCAACGCGGCTTCACTTTGGCCGAGACGCTGGCGGCGCTGGTGTTTATGGCGATTGTGATTCCCGTAGCTGTCGAGGCGCTGCACGTGGCCAGCGGCGCGGGAGAGATCGCGGTGCGTAAAGCGGAGGCCGGCTGCATCGCCGATCGCGTCCTGAACCAAAGCCTTGTCATGACCAATTGGATGACGGGGGCGCAGAGCGGCGCCGCGGACCAGGGCGCCGATGAATTTCATTGGACGTTGAAAAGCCAAAATTGGCCGCAGGACGCCATGGAACTGCTCACGGCCAATGTGACCTTTTCGACGCAGGGCCGCGAATATTCTGTCGAGCTAAGCACGCTGGCAAGCCTGCAAAACCAGACCACGCCCATGGGGACCCAGGGAAAGACGCCATGAAGCCGTCCTTTAATGGTAGCAGCCGACGTAAGGAGGCTCTAACTAATTCACGTCTGGCCGTTTCGGCAAAGAGCATCGTCCAGGCTGTACAACGATCAGAGAAACCGGAACCGTTTCAACCCCTCAACGTTTCAACGTTTCAACGAGCGTTCACGCTGATCGAAATGATCCTGGCCATCGGCATTGCCGCGATCGTTCTTATTACCATCAGCAGCGTGTTTTTTGCAGCCATTCGCTTGCGAGACGCGACCCAGGACTATGTGGACGCCGCGACTCCCGTGGATCAAACGCTCGCGACAATCCGGCGTGATCTGGCCTGCGTGGTTACGCCGACCAATGGCACCACGAAACTGTTGTCGGGTGATTTCCGGGTTGGAAACATCGTCAGCGCCGGCGAAAGCCAGCCCGTTGCCATCGAAATGTTCACGGCCACCGGCGACATCAGCGAACAGCAACCCTGGGGCGATATCGAGCGGGTCACCTACGGGTTGCGCGCCCCGGCCACGCGCAATGGGACCGGCAAGGACCTCTTCCGCAGCGTCACGCGCAATCTGTTGTCGCCCACGCCCACCACGCCGGACGACCAGTGGATGATGAGCGGCGTGCAAAGCATCACGTTCTCATGCTACGACGGCGCTCAATGGTGGAACACGTGGGATACCACCGGGCTGACGTCTCCAAATACGAACCTGCCCTGCGCCGTCCGCGTGGACATTCAGCCGGTCGGAAATCAAACGGCCCCTATCGAGATGATTGTGCCGATTGATTCAGAATCGCGCACAAATGCCGTTTTGAATGCGCAATGAAAACGAACCATTCCCGTTCGATTTGCACACGGCGCCAAAACGCGTCCGTGCTCATTATCGTCCTCTGGATTGCCATCGCCATGGTTAGCATGGCCCTGTATTTCGCCAATTCCATGACGTACGAAATGCGGGCTTCGGATAATCGGGTGTCTGGCCTGGCCGCCAACCAGGCCATCGAAGGCGCGGCGCGGTATGTCAGCTATATACTTTATAATTACGCGACGAATGGCGCGATGCCCTTGACTAATCAATATCAAGCCGCGGCCGTGCCGGTGGGCGACTCGCATTTTTGGTTCATAGGCCATGATCCAAGTGAAACGCCCTCATCCGACCCGTATTTCGGCCTGGTGGATGAAGCGTCGAAATTAAATTTGAATACCGTCGGCACCAACACCCTCATGGCCATGCCCAACGTGACCGCGGATTTTGCCGATGCCATCGTGGACTGGCGCAGTACCAACGGCTTTGGCATGTACTCGTTGGATTACAATTCTCTTGGGTATGATGACAAAAATGAGCCGTTCGAAACCGTGGACGAATTGCGCCTGGTATATGGGGCGACAATGGACATGCTTGTCGGCAACGACCTGAATCTTAATGGCGTGCTCGATGCGAATGAAAAAGGCGCCGATGGAAGCGCACAGGTTCAGCCCGGGCTTTTGGAATTCCTGACCGTTTACACTCGCGAACCAAATTTTATCGTGTATAACGGCGAAGACATCCTGCTGACCAATGTCAGCACCGCCAGCCGCGCCCAGCTCGACGGGTTGTTTGAGAACGCGGGCGTGAGCGCATCCTATGCGTCCCGGATATATAGTCATACCCACCCCGGCGGCGCCACTCGCGCCTTCCACGGCATCCTGGACTTTTGTGTTTACTGCAAGAATGCGGGGATGAGTTCGGAGGATTTTGCCAAAGTCTATCCCGACGCGACGACCAGCGCGTCCACCTATATTCGCGGGCGCGTCAATATCAACACGGCCGGCCCCACGGTGTTAACGGCCTTGTTCTGGGGTGTTGGTTATAACCAGGGCGTGGATGAAAGCACGGCCCAAAGCGCGGCGCAGTCAGTCATAAATTATCGCCAGCAAAACCAGCAAAGCCTGACTTCCGTTGCGTGGATTGTGGATGCGCTCGGCGCAAGCAGTCCGGTCATCAAGGCCTTGCAAACCGGCGACTATATTACCGTCCACACCTATCAATTTGAGGCGGACATTGCGGCGGTGGGTCCCTACGGCCGCGGCTATCGGCGCGTGAAATTCATTTTCGATACCAGTGACGGCACGCCCGTAATCCTCTATCGGCAGGATTTGTCCAGCCTCGGCTGGGCGCTGGGCGATAAAGTCCGTCAAACCCGGGTCGCCAATGCATCTCCATGAATAACATTTTAAAGATTAATTTTGGAAAGCGAAGGAGGCTGACGAGCCTTTTGGGCCTTGCGCTCGATGGCGGCCGGCTGGAAGGAGTCGTGCTGCGACGCAACAACGGGTCCATCAGCGTTCAGCAGGCTTTTTCCGCCGCGCTTTCGCTCGACCCGCTAACGGCCGCGCCGGAACTGGTTGGCCGTGAAATAAGGAATCACCTGGAAGCGGCGGGGGTCCGTGAGCGCCATTGCGTCCTGGGTTTGCCGTTGAAATGGGTGTTGACCGCCCGCACAGAAATTCCGCCGCTGCCGGATGCCGATGCCGCCAGCCTTCTGCAGTTGGAAGCCGAGCGCGGCTTTCACAGTGACATCACGACCCTGCAAATGGCCGAGTCCCGGTGCTCGTTGGCGGGCGGTAAAAAGCACATCACGTTTGTGGCTGTTGCAAAAAGCCAAACCGAACCGCTGATTGCCGTCCTCACCGCCGCAAAATTGAAGCCAGTGAGCTTTTCGCTGGGACTAACAGCGTTGCAATCGCCGATGTCGGAAAACGGGGTGATTGCGCTTGCAATCGGTGAAACCGGAGTGGGACTTGAAATCACCTGTAATGGCGGCGTTGCCGCGCTACGCGACTTTGAAGGGACGGTCCAAACCGAGGGCAGCCGCCGCATATTGCAGGCCGGTGTGGTGGCGCGCGAAGCCCGCATCACCCTCGGCCAGTTGCCGGCGGAATTGCGCGCCGCAGTCCGGCGCATCCGCATATTTGGCCCGCGCGAGTTGGCCCGGCAACTGGCCGATGAAATGGAACTGGTCTTTGAGCCGATGGGCCTGGGCGTGGAAATCGTTGCGTCATATCAGGCCAACGAATTTGGCGTGGAACTGCCGGCCAATGCGCCGGTTTCGGCGGCTTTGAGCCTGGCGGCGCGCTCTTTGACCCAACTCAAGCCGGTTTTTGAGTTTCTGCCGCCGCGGCCCACGATGGTTGAACAGTTTGTTGCCCGGTATTCAACCGGCAAATTCCGGACGGTCGGTCTGGCGGCTGCCGCGATCGTGGCGATTGCGGCTGGTTTCTTCCTGTTCCAGCAAATCGAACTGGCCCATTTGCGTTCGCAGTGGAATGCGATGTCCGCAAAAGTGGCGGATTTGTCCGCGTTGCAGGACAACATCCGCCGGTATCAGCCTTGGAATGACAGTTCGTTTCCGGCGCTCACGATTTTGCGCGAGTTGACACTGGCCTTTCCCGAAGACGGCGAGGTCACGGCCAAATCCATTGAAATTCATAATGGCAACCAGGTCTCCTGCTCCGGGATCGCCAGCGATATCGGCGCCTTGTTGCGCATGACCGGTCAATTGCGGGCGACCAACGGCATTACTGGCGTAACGATTGAACAGGTTCGCGGAAAATCGCCATTGCAATTCACGTTTGACTTTCAGTGGAATGAAAACGGAGGACAAAATGGAAATTAAAAATCGCCAGCAGTTCCTGATCGTGCTCACGCTGGTCCTTCTGGGGATTTATGTCGGGGACCTGGTGGTTTATGCGCCTTTGGTTAAATGGTGGAAAACCCGCGAGGCGGACGTCGTTTCCCTTCGACAGCAGGTCAGCCAGGGCAGATTGTTGATTCGGCGCGAATCGGTCATCCGCGGCGACTGGCGCCATATTCGCTCGAATGCCCTGGCCAATGACCCCTCGCAGGCCGAACAGCGGGTGCTAAAAGCCTTCAATAACTGGGCCGGCGAAAGCGGCGTAAACGTCGAAAGTATTACGCCTCAGTGGAACAACGACCAAACCGATTATTCAACGCTGGAATGCCGCGTGGAAGCTTCAGGCGATTTGGGAACGCTAAGCCGCTTCCTTTATGAAATTGAAAGCGATCCAATGGCGGTGCAATTGGAATCGGTCGAACTCACCGCCAGCGATGACAAAGGACAACAATTAAACATGGGCCTGGAATTCAGCGGTCTCGCTCTGGTCTCACAGCAACCATGAAAACGGAATTTGCGATTTATAATTTACGATTGACCCATCGCGGGATTGGATGCGCCTCTCGTCTCCTTTCTCTTTTTTGCTTTTTCCTTCTGGCTTTTCCGGTCCCCGCCCAGTCCGCCAATGACTCATCCACGCCTGATTTTTCCTCCTTCCAGATCATCGTGGACCGGAACATTTTCAATCCTGACCGTTATGGCAACGGTCCCCGCCATCATGAAAAGCCCGGCGTTCCATGGTTTTCGCTGGCCGGCACCATGAGTTATCGCAAGGGAATGTTCGCCTTTTTTGACGGCGCCGGCGACGCATATCGCAAGGCCCTCGAACAGGGCGGAAAAATTGCCGGTTATACAGTCCGAAAAATCAGTTTCGATGGCGTGCAATTGGAGTCTTCGGGAAAGACGACTGAAATGAATGTCGGCACGGCCATGCGATTGGAAGGAGGTGCCTGGGAATTAAGCGCGCCGGGCGACTGGGGTGAAATGACGGCAACGGGGTCCGGCACGGGAAGCGGACCCGCCAACGAAACACCCGAAGCCCCGGCCGCCAGCCTGCCAGCCAGCGGCGAACAAAACGACATACTTAAAAAATTAATGGAGCAACGCCAGCAGCAAGAACAGGAATTAAAATGAAAAAGACGATTCTGTCAATAATGGCCATCTGCATGGCGGGATTTATAGTTCCCGCCAATGCCCAAAACACCGAGCCGCGGGACGACGGTGGCGCGCCTGCCCAGGCGCCGGGTGAGACGCCGCCGGACAGGTCCGGCGCGCAGTCCGGCTCGGGCGCGGACCTGGCTGCTCCCGGACAGCGTGGCGGATCCACCCCACCCGGCCCATATCACTTCGTCCAACCAAATTCAAGGACGCAGGCCCAACCCACCGTCGTGCAAACGCCCTCAGCCTTTATACCGCCAGCCAATGCGAGCGGCGCGCCCAATCCCGATCAATTGCGGCTGAACTTCGACAATGTCCCACTGGATATGGTCCTGAATTATTTGAGTGATGCCGCGGGATTTATCATCGTGATGGACACGCAGGTGCATGGAACCGTCAGCGTCATCAGCAGCCATCCCATGACCCGCGATGAAGCCGTGGACCTCCTCAATTCAGTCCTCAACCAAAATGGCTACGCCGCGGTCCGCAACGGCCGCACGCTGACGATCATGGACAAAAGCGCCGCTAAAAACAGCGATATTCCAGTCCACGTCGGCGATGATCCAAACATGATTCCCAGAGATGACGAAATCGTGACCCAGATTATTCCTGTCCGATACGTGGACGCGAGCCAATTGGTTTCGGATTTATCCTCATTTGTTTCGCCTGAGGCCACAATCGTCGCCAATCAAGCTGGCAATTCCATCGTGATTACCGACACGCAGCAAAATATCCATCACCTTGCGGAAATCATCTCGAACATTGACGAAAGCGCCGCCGGCGAAACCGAAATCCGGGTGTTTCGCTTGCAGTATGCCAATCCGAACGATGTCGCGACGGAATTGGGCGAGATCTTCCCGTCGGGCAACCCCACAAGCCCTGGGAATATGCCCATCCGTTTCGGGGGAGGGGGATTCTTCGGACGAATGATGGCGGAGGCGTCCAGGGCCAACAGCGGTAATAACAGCCGCGCCCAGAAACAATCCCAGGTCACTGCGGTGGCCGATTCCCGTACGCAATCTGTCATCGTAACGGCCTCGAAGGATTTAATGGAACAGATCGCCGGTATGATGCAGAGCCTGGATGTCCCCTCGGAGCGCGATCAACATGTCTATGCCTATCGTTTGAACAACGCCGATCCTCAGGAAGTTGCGCAAGTCCTTCAAACGATGTTCCAATCCAGCGCGTCGAGCCGCGGCGGCGGCGCCCAAAGCTCCGCGCAACAGTCTGAACAAAGCCCGTTCATCAACCGTGAAAATCAAAATGCAACCACTGTCAGCACCACGTCCTCGACCATTAGTTCCGGCACGGGCTCCGGCGTTGGCCGCGGCGGCGGTGGAGGGGGCGGCGGTGGATTGGGTGCTCCTTAAAAACCTGCGTGAATGAAAGAATAAAAATATGAAAGCAAAACTCACAGTATTGGGCGGCATTTTCGCTCTTATGGCGTGCGCCGCGATGCAATTGTGCGCTCAACAGCGCCCGGGCGGTTATGGCGGCGGCGGGTTCGGCGGGTTCAATCGCGGCGGTTTTGGCAATAACGCCGGGGCAACCACCGGCTCCGAATACAATAACAACGGCACGGTTGGAAATGCCACGATCGAAGTGGATCCGGATACGCATAATATCATTGTCATTGCCGATCAGGAGACGGCCATGCAGATCAGCAATGTCATCGCCAGCCTGGACCGCCCCAAGCCGCAGGTGCTGATCAAGGTCGTGTTTTTGGAGGTGCAATTGGACAATGCCGAAGCCCTCGGCGTGCAAGGCTCCTATACGCCCCAGGAAAGCTGGTTTTCTCAGATTACTGGGTTTATGACGAATGGTCTGACCACCGTCGGCACGAACATCGTCCCGGGGTTTTCTCCGGTGCGCCAAACCTTTAACGTGAACAACAATTTTGGTTTGCCCCAAATCCTCCCGGGCGCAACGGGAAGCGCGGGAGTCTATTCCGTGTTAGGCAGCGATTTCACGGCCACCTTGCAGGCTATCGCCACCGCGGGTAAGGCGCAGATCCTATCACGCCCATCCATCCTGGCGCGAGACGGCCAGCCGGCCACGATTCTCGTTGGACAGGAAGTGCCTCTGGTTACGGGCATCACTTTTGAAAGCGTGGGCGCTACAACCGAGCCTATTAACAACATACAATACACTCCCGTCGGCCTCCAGGTGAACGTGACGCCCTATATATCTCCTGACAACCTCGTGCAAATGATCGTCACCCCGCAGGACTCGGAAGTGGACCCCACTCAAACCGAACCCATCGGCGGCGGCGTCAACGCACCGGTGATTGATACGCGCTCGGCGGATACCGTGGTGATTACCCCAGACGGACAAACGGTTGTCATCGGCGGTCTCATGGAAAACGATAAGGAGTCCGCCGAGACCAAAATCCCGCTCCTGGGCGATATCCCGGTCCTCGGCGCGCTCTTTCGCTACAAAGCCAATTCCGACGACAAAAATGAATTAATGATTTTCCTGACGCCACACATCGTTCGCGCTCCCATGGAACTGGCCAGCGCCGTCAACGCGCCCAACCTGACCAGCGGATTTATCACCAATTCCGTTTCTGAGCAGGAACTGGACAGGTTCCTGGAACATATTCCCGAAAAACAGGGAAGTAAGAATTGGCGTTAATAGAATGGCCTTTTCCATTTAAATCAGCGCATGGAACCCAAACGCCGCGATACACTGGTTTACGCACTGCTTGTGCTCGTCTGGCTGCTGGTCGTTGCCTGGCAGGTCGAGGAACATATCCGCGTCATTTCGGCGGCCAAAACCGATTTGCGAAATCGCTCCGCCGAGATTGCCGATACCTTGAGCGCGGTGGTGCATTCATCGAGCTTTCACGGCGCCGTCCTGCAAAACCGGATCGGTTTGGTCCTCAACGAACTGGCGAACGTTCGTACGAACGAACTCGTCAGCCCCTCCGGCGTCCTGGCCATCGCGCTCTTGAACACCGCGGGCGACCCTGTGGTCACCGCCGGGGATACCAATCTGCTTCCAAAAGCCGCCCTGTCCGAAGACGAACTCTGGACCGCCGGCGATGTCACTTTTGTGAACCCGGTTTGGGGTGAAAGTATCGGTTCGGAAAATTCGTCCAACGCCACGGTCGTTTTGCCGCCGCCCGAGGAATTTTCAAATTCGATTCCACGGGGCGAACGATTCGAACACCGCGAATATCGCACCAATGACGCTCTGGTTTTCAACGAATCCAATCCTCCATCCGCCGCCGCCCGGGATGGAAGCCCGGAAGCGCGTCGCCGCTTCATGGAACGCCGGAATATGCACAGGCCGCCATGGCTGCGGTTCATGAGCGATGCGGACTTCAAAGCGCTGATCGCAAAACGCGAATTGCACGGGCTGGTTCTGACCATGTCCACCGAAAGCCTTCAGGCGGTCGCCCGAAATGACTTGTGGATGCGGGCCATCATCGTCTTTTTCGCCGGGATTTCCGCCGTGGGCATCGGCCTGGCCTGGCGCAATGTGGACCTCCAAATCCGCCTCGTTCGCGCCAGCGAATTGAATTCCCATTTGCGCGAAATGAACCTCGCCGCCGCCGGTCTGGCCCATGAAACCCGCAATCCCCTGAACATCATCCGCGGGATGGCGCAGATGATTTCAAAATCTGACGGCTCCGGAGACCTCAAGGAAAAATCCAGGGCCATCGTAGATGAGGCGGATAAAGTCACGGCACAATTGAACGAATTCATCAATTATTCCCGCCCTCGCGAAGTCCGGCGCAGCAGGGTCGCGCTCAACGACGTGGTTTCCGAGGTCATTCGCGCGCTCAACTTCGACATCGAGGAAAAGAAAATCCGGGTCGAGGCAAAGATGGACCCTCTCTTTGTCGAAGCCGACGAGCAATTGCTTCGCCAGGCGTTATTTAACCTGCTGCTGAATGCCGTCCAGGCCGTCAGCGCAAATGGACAAATCCAATTCATGGCGCGCAAGGACGGCGCCGCCCAGGCGCTCCTGGAAATCCGCGACGATGGCCCGGGCGTCCCGCCCGAACAACGGCAGGAAATTTTCAAGCCCTATTTCACAACGCACCAAAAAGGCACCGGCCTGGGCCTGGCCATCGTCCAACAGATTGTTTTGGCCCACGGTTGGGAAATTCGATGCCTGCCCAATGATCCCAAAGGCGCTCTGTTCCGAATCAGCCATTTGAAGGCGGCGGGTTGATCTCGCCAATACGGTCTGCCGGCTGCCGGTCGCGGTCTTATTTGTCCTATTCGTCCCGGTTGTGTAACATGCCGGCGCGTCATGAAAAACGGAAACAAAACCGCCCGCATTTTGATCGTGGACGATGATTCAGGCCAGCGAAGCCTCCTCAATTCCTTCCTCAAAAGCCAGCATTTCGAAACCGTCACGGCGCATTCAGGCGAACAGGCTTTGGAATTGTTGCGCGGCGGCAAATTCGACATGATGATTTCCGACGTCCGCATGCCGGGCCTCTCGGGCCTGGAAACCCTCCGCCGCGCCCGCAAAGAGCGCGTGACGCTGCCTGTCCTGCTCGTCACCGCCTTTACCGACGTTCGCGACGCGGTGGCGGCCATGCGAGACGGGGCGGTCAATTACCTCGCCAAACCCATTGACCTGGACGAACTGCTGGCTTCCGTTCGAAAAGCCATCGGCATTTCCGAAACCGCGCCGCCGGCCGGACCCTCCGACATGCCGTTGCCGGATTTCCTGGTCGCGCGCAGCCTTCTGATGCAAGCCGTCCTTCGCGACACGTCGCTCATAGCCCCTTCGGACACACGGGTGCTCATCACCGGCGAAAGCGGAGTGGGCAAGGAAGTGGTCGCGGATCTTATCCACGCATGGAGCACGCGCGCTTCCGGGCCGCTCATTAAAATCAATTGTGCGGCAATCCCCGAGACACTGTTGGAAAGTGAATTATTCGGACACGAGCGCGGCGCCTTTACCGGCGCGCACGCCCAGCGTATTGGCCGTTTCGAGAAAGCGTCCGATGGCACGATTTTTTTGGATGAAATTGCGGAAATGTCCCCGACGGTCCAGGCGAAATTGTTGCGGGTCACCCAGGACGGCCGCTTTCAGCGGATCGGCTCAAATACGGAAATTCAAACTTCGGCTCGCATCCTTGCCGCCAGCAATCGCAATCTCGAAGACGAAGTCAAAGCCGGGCGATTCCGTGAAGATTTGTTTTATCGGCTTAACGTTGTGGAACTGAGCATCCCGCCGCTGCGCGAACGGCGCGAGGACATTTTGCCGCTGGCGAGCCGCTTCATTGAGGAATTTGCCAAAGGCCGGGCGCGGTTTTCCGAAACGGTCGCCGCGTGCCTTGAAGCGTATGTGTGGCCGGGAAACGTGCGTGAATTGCGCAACGCCATGGAACGCGCCGTTCTCCTGTCGCGGAGCGAATTGATTTTGCCGGAACATTTGCCCTCGCGCGTCCGCGAAGCCGCCGGGCAGGCCGCGGCCCCGGTCAAAACGTTCGAACCCGGACGCTGGGAAGAAATCGAGCGCAACGCCATTCTGCAGGCCCTCCGCCAGCACAATTTCAACCGGACGGAAACCGCCAAAGCGCTCGGCATCAGCCGCCGCGCTCTCCTCTACAAATTGCAGCGCTTTCGTGAACAGGGATTTCAGGTTGAATAGTCCCCGTTCGCGCAGCTAGTGCCGCGTAAGGGCGCTCTAACCGACGTCTCAGCCCAAAACCATCTCGCGATGGAAATCGCGTTCGTTTCAACGTTTCAACGCCACGTCGCTCTCCACGTCCGTTCCCCAACTTTTATCAGGCAAAATGCCCATATTCAGTTCCAGCGTCCCGCCATTGATGATGTCATCTTTTGTGATCCACGGATGGTTCAGGGGTTGTCCGTTCAATTTGGCCGATTGGACGTAACAATACTGCTTCGAGCAATTGCGGGCGATAATCGTGAACGTTCTGCCTTTGTAGTATTTCGGATCGAGGTTGATGACGGCTTTTTGCACCAGTGGACTGCCAATGACATAAATGCCGCTTGCCGGGTTCACGGGATATAGTCCGATGGCGCTCCAGACGTAGGTGGAAGAGATTTGTCCGCAATCGTCATTGCCGTCAATGCCTTCCTGAGTGTTGTCGAATTGGGTCAGTTCGATTT
>JBOHXA010000283.1:0-1373 GCA_050737335.1 Limisphaerales bacterium
CAGGCGTTGCCGGGGGAACAGACCCGCAATCACGCCCTCCAGACTCGTGCCTTTTCGTTCGATTTCCTCACGGTCAATTTTCTGTTTCTCGTCGTCGGCCCGGAGCCAGTTGAAGAAATGCTCCCACTCCGCCGTGATGCTGCCAACTTTCGTCTCGATGGCGTTGGACAGCACGCAAATGGCGTTCGTCAGGAAAAGCTGCGGCAACTCGCGTTTGTAATTGGTCAGGTTATCGTCGAACGCTGTTTTGAGCTTCACGTTCGAGTTTTTCAATTCGATGAACACCAGTGGCAGCCCGTTGACGTAGAGCAGCACGTCAGGCCGGCGGAACCCGCGCTCGCCTTTGATCCAAAGCTGGGTGACGGCGAGGTAATGGTTCTTGTCCGACTCGTTGAATTTGATGAGAAAAACGCGTTCCTTTTGCGGCTGGCCCTGCGCGTTATCGAACTCCACCGGGATGCCGTCACGCAGGAGGTTATAGACTTCCTGATTTGCGGCGACGAGCGACATGGCGAGACGCCGATCCAGCAATTGTTCCAGCGCGTCCTCAATGGCTTTGGCCGGGATTTTTGGATTTAGGCGGACAGCGGCCTCGCGGACGCGATCCACCAAGATAACATCGCGCTTGCTAGGCCGCCCCGAGCCATCATTCAAATCCTCCGGGTCTTCCGTGTGACATTCGAGCACGTCAAAACCATGAAGATGCTGGAGCTTTTGCCCCAGCGCCCGTTCGATCTGATCTTCGGATATGAAGTTCGGCATGGGCGTCTTCAGACCGCGACGACAACTGCCAGTTCGCAGCGGTGAACGCCTATGGTTAACGCATCGTAGCCGTTATAGAAAGTCTCAAAATCAAAAACGTGGCGGCGGGTGGAACGGTCTTGCATGACAATTTCACCATGTCCAAGATGGCCGCGCCCGTCCAGGCGGCAGTAATTGCGGATGGACGAAATCAACTCATTCGGATCGGGCACGGCAAATTTCTGGTCGAAGGCCACGGATGGAATCAAGTGCCGAAAACAGGGGCCTTTGTCCTGCACGCCCGGATGCAGGCCAACCGCGCCGATGATGGGATATTCCTCCCCGGCATATTCAATCATTCGCCACAATGTTGTGGTTATTGTATTTCCATAACGCTTTTGCAGCACTTGTGCGCTGGCCATGCTTGCGCGTGTCTGCCGACATTCTTCGCGGAATTTGTCTCCAAGAAATAAGAGCGAGCCGGCAGCATAATTTGCTTCCGCCTCCATTTTGTCGTGAGTGCTGGCGGTGGGCGTGACATCATCATCACCCAGCATCATGTCGCGATGCCAGGGAAGCAAATCATGGCCGATTTCATGAGCTTCCAACCAGCGGTGCTTGGGCTTCGGGAC
>JBOHXA010000284.1:0-6189 GCA_050737335.1 Limisphaerales bacterium
ATGTTTTCGATGGTGACGGTCGCGTCATCCACCAGAATCCCGACGGCCAGCGCCAGGCCGCCGAGGGTCATCAAATTGAGCGTTTGCCCCAGGGCGCTGAGAATGGCAATCGAGCAGAGCACCGAAAGCGGTATGGAGAGCGCGATGATAAAGGTGCTGCGCCAGGAGCCGAGAAACAGCAGGATCATCAGGGCCGTCAGCGAAGCGGCAATGACGCCCTCGCGAAGGACGCCCCGGATGGCGGCGCGCACAAAAAGCGATTGGTCGGCAAACTGGGCCACGTGCAAATCTCCGGGAATGGTTTTCATGACGCGCGGAAGCGCGGCTTTGATTCCTTTGACCACGTCCAGCGTGGAGGCGTTGCCGGCCTTCATAATGGTGAGCAGCGTCCCGCGCACGCCATTCTCGCGCACCGCGTTCTTTTGCGGAACGTAGCCGTCATGCACCTGCGCGACGTCCCGGAGGTAAATCGTCGTTCCGTTGATGACTTTGACCGGCAAATAGTTGAGGGCGTTGATCGTGGCCGCGTTGGCGTCCACGGCCACGGCGTACTCCGTGGGCCCGATCTTGACCGATCCGCCGGGCAGAACGAGGTTTTGGGCGTTGACGGCGTTGATGACGTCCTCCGGCTGGACGTCTTTGGCTTTCAAAGCCGCCAGATTCAAGTCCACGGCGATCACGCGGTTTTTGCCGCCGTAAGGCCAGGGAATCATGGCGCCGCGCACGTTGATCAACCCCACGCGCACCAGGTTGGCGGTCGCGTCGAACAATTGCTGTTCGGACATCGTGGGACTGCTGAAACTGTACTGCAAAATCGGCACCGTCGAGGCGCTGTATTGAATGATCAACGGCGGATCCATCCCGCGCGGCATCTGTTTGAGCACCGTCTGGCACACCGCGGTGACTTGCGCGATGGCCGCGGGCACCGAGGCATGCGGCTGAAGAAACACCTTGATGACCCCCACTCCTTCGTAGGAGGTGGATTCGATGTGTTCAATGTTATTGACGGTGGTGGTCAGCGCCCGCTCGTTCACATAGACCACGCGTTGCGCCATTTGCCGGGCATTGAGACCGCTGTAATTCCAAATGATGCTGATGACCGGGATATTGATGGCCGGGAAAATGTCCACCGGCATCCGCATCAAAATGAGCGGCGTCAACAGGACCAGCAACAGCGCCGCCACAACAAACGTGTAGGGCCGGCGCAGGGCCAAAAGGACAATCCACATAAAATCGCCGCTACATTCTCAATATAAACCTGGTAAATGACTGTTTAGTCAAACGACTCGTTCCACGGGACGTTGCCTGTTTCGAACGCGGTTCACGCCGCCTCCGCCTTGCGCGCCCGCCATCGTCCGAATCACCGATTCCAGTTCGTCCAGCGCGCCCAGGTCATCATGGACTTTCGCGTAGAGTAACAACCCCAGCACGGCCGTGTAAATGCGCTTGGCCGCGCCGCCGGTGTTTTCAGCGATAATCGCCCCCTCGCGCGCCGCGTCCCGCAGCGCGCTTTCAAGGTAGCGGATCGTGCGATCCATGATTTCCTGCGATTTGGCCCGGATTTTTTCATCCTGCGTGGCCAGTTCCATTCCCAGCCCCGCATACGGACATCCGCACACGTGCCCATATTTTTCAGCCTTCTGGCGCTGACGGTCCCGCACATACCGGCCCCACAGAAGCAATCGTTCCAGCGGCGGGTTCTGCGGCGAAAAGACGCGGTCCAAATCCGGCTGCTTTTCCCGCCAATTTTCCTCGTAGGCCTCGACGGCCAATTCGGATTTGGACTCAAAAAAATGATAGAAACTGCCTTTGTTCACCCGGGCGCGCTCGCAAATCTGGTCCACGCTCACCGAGCCATAGCTCTGGTTCCAAATCAGGTCAAACGCCACTTGCAGCAGCTTTTCCCGCGTATCGGTTGGTTTTGCCATAGGAATTGCGCGCCGTATCGGCGGCCAGTCCCAAAAAATACCCGGCTTGACCGAACAGTCAAGTTGTTCTGTGAATCACCCCACAGCGGAGCCGCGACCGTGGGGGAAAGAGTTTTCAAGCTCCGTGCGGGAGCGACCGCGGGGTCAGCCCCATAAACTCCTTGCCACAACAGCAATAACCGCCAAAACAACCACGACCGTTCCCACGACCATAATGGCTGCCAGAAAATGTCCCGAAATCAAGGATGCCAGCAACAGCCGATTGCCACTTGCAAAGCGAGAAGCAAGCCAGCCTCGTAAATGCTCCAGCTCTCAAGATGCGCTATCTTGTAAATCAAGCCTGCGATAATGAGCGGAAAAATCATTGCTCGCAATGCAAAGCCACGATACAGGGCTGGGAAAAAAATGACGATCAGCCAAACTCCCACCGCTTCAATCAGCGAAGCAATGCCCGCTATCGTCAATTCCTTGCCAAGACTCAGTAAATCCATATCGCTTTCAATCACAGCGCCAAAAATGCTCAACAACGCGACTGCGGCGCATAACGTGAAAAAGCCAAACGCCCAAAATATTGCCAGTTCAATTGCGGCGTGCATGAATGTGGCACCGACCGCTCGACGATCCAGATGGACCGAACGAGCCACGTCCACGGGCTATAAAGCAGTCCGCAAACTCGATAATCGTTGTAGAATGCGATTGGTTAATACTCGTGCATATTTCATCTTTAACCGCCTGTCAATAACTGGTTAACGTGGAACCACCAACAAGCGACCCGCGATGGAAATTTACCCGCAAAGAACGCCCCAAAAACAAGGAAATGCACAGGACCGGTTTCCAGGCTGAAGGCCTGAACCATTGTAGTCGAGGGCAACGCCCTCGGAACGACCCGCGCCGTTATTCTGGCCCTGTAAAGGCGCGCTAAAACCGTCCCCGAGTCGCGTGATTTTTGGTTCGCCCTGACAGGGCGAAGGGTTCATGGGGTATTACCACCGTGGGCGTTGCCCACGGCTAAGATAGATTGCGCTTTCAGCGCAAATCCGTCCGGGCCTGCCGAATCACCAATTCATTAAAACACCGAAATGCTGAACAATTAAAACGAAAAAAAGAACATAAAGAGCGGATTTTTATCCGCGAATGACGCGAATGGACGCGAATTATTTTAAACTTCGTCAAATCCATCCCTCACGGTCGAGGCTCTGTCCGACACAGCCTCCAGGCCCAGCGGTCCGACACTATTTGTAGAACCCAAGCAAAAAAAGAATTCAAGCTCCGTCCAGGAGCGGCATAGTCTGGCTTTCCCCAACTCTGGGCGATCGCGGAAAATTCCGGGCCAACGGCGATGCCGCTTGCGGCCCCGCGCCAAAGCCCGGACGCTCCACTTACTGAAACAATCAGCTCGCGACATCGTCGGAGTCTGCGCGATCGCTAGTGTAGTGTCTCATAAATAACTGGCATTATGTCAGCGGTATGATATTTTCACCTCATGCCGCGAATCGCATTGTCAGTTAACCTCGTCGAAAGCGACCGTTTAGAGTTGGAGCGCTGGGTTGTGGCACACCCCACACCGCGGCAGGTTTCGCAGCGCTGCCAGATCATTTTGGCCGCGGCCGGGGGGCGGCAGGACCAGCTTATCGCTGAGGACCTGGAACTCAATGTGAAGACGGTCGCCTTGTGGCGCAAACGCTTTGTCGGTGAGGGGCCCGACTGCCTATGGGAAGTGGCTGAGGGACGAGGACGTAAGCCAACGCTAACGGTGGAAGTGATTGAAAAGATCGTGGACGCGACGCTCCAAACCAAGCCCGCTGGGGCAACTCACTGGAGTTGCCGGACGATGGCTAAAGCCCAGGGTGTAAGCAAAGCCACAGTCAATCGCATCTGGCAAAGCCACCAGATCAAACCGCACCGCACCCAAGGTTTCAAACTCTCGCGGGATCCCCATTTCCTGGAAAAGCTCACAGACGTCGTTGGCTTGTATCTCAATCCTCCGCAGAAGGCCTTGGTGCTCTGCGTCGATGAAAAGAGCCAAATTCAGGCCTTGGATCGCACTCAGCCGGGCTTACCTCTCAAGAAGGGGCGCTGCGGAACCATGACCCGCGATTACAAGCGCAACGGAACGACGACGCTCTTTGCCGCGCTGGATTTGGCGCAAGGCAAAGTCATTGGCCAGTGCTATGCGCGCCATCGCCATCAGGAATTCTTAAAATTTCTCCAACGCCTGGATGCAGAGTTTCCCCAAGAGATGAAGTTACATGTGGTCATGGATAATTATGGCACTCACAAACACCCCAAGGTGCAACGCTGGCTCAAACGACACGAGCGATTCGTTGCCCACTTCGTCCCCACCGGTTCCAGTTGGTTAAACCTCGTCGAGCGGTGGTTTGGAGAACTAACAGGCAAACGCATTCGCCGGGGAGTGTTTGTCAGCGTCGAGGATCCGCAGCAGGCGATTGAGGAATTCCTGGCGGCTTGGAACAGTGATCCCAAGCCGTTTGTATGGACAGCGACGGTTGAGTCAATCGTCGAAAAGTTGAGCCGATGCAAACAAACTTTGGAGCGGATCAAACCCGGATGCACCCGTGCCAGAATGCGTAAAAACAAGGGAAAATAAATCCAGTTGTTTGTGAGACACTACACTAGGATCCCGGATTAATTAAAGATTCTGTGCGATTCTGTTTAAGGCGACCGCAGTTTCCATAACGAAAGGAATGACCCCACTCAATGATCGGCCTCTCAACATAGATCCAGGAAGAAACCGCCAGGAGCCAGGTTGTGGGCAACCCCAGGACGATAGCCAGGCCATTCGTGAAATTCGTTTCCGGAATACTAAGTTTGTGAAAGAACAGGAAGTTGATAAAAGTGAGCACTTGCATATGTATTAAATAAACGCAGTAGGAAATTGTGGCGAAGTGGCGCAACAACGGATTACGCATGAAGCGGCCAAGCCAACCCGAATTGTCGGTGATGGCAAGCAATAACAGAGACGCATAAAAAAGCGCGATCCAGGTAAAGCCCCAGGTGCAGACATCAAATGAGTTAGCGTCGCCCCCGCGCCGCGAAAAGACAAAGTACGCCATGCCACAGGATAGGATCACGAAGATTAAATAGAGCCAATCGCATCGCCGCCTAATCAGATTTTCAAGGCGGGGATTCCTGACCAGCCAAGCGCACAGAACCCCAATGATCAATGAATCCACCCGACAGGAAGTTAACACATACACATAAGCCCTGGAATGAATATCCAAATAGCACCGATACAGAAATACTAGGGCGACCAGCGTTGCAAGCAACGCCGGTAGCTTTCGCGGCGAAACGATCCATATTATCAGCGGCATAACCAGGTAGAACTGTTCTTCGATGCACAACGACCATGTAACGCTGGTCCAGGGAGCGTCGCCCGCGCCGAATTTCATCCAAAAGTTTTGCAAAAAAAGAAAGTAATTCCAAAACGGGTGAATCGGAACAAAAGTCTCAGAGTACCACGAACTCGACGCCTGCGAAGAAAGCGCCGCTCGCAAAGCAAGAAAGGCGCCGATCCACAGAAAATAGACGGGCCAGATTCGACAGACCCTTCTGATGTAAAATGTCTTAAAATAGCCGCCGGAATCACGGTGGTCTATCAACATGCCCCCGATCAGGAACCCCGACAGGACGAAGAAAAGATCCACGCCCGTCCATCCAAACGAAATGACATCGTTGGCAAATATCGCCAATGCGCTTCTTCCTGAAAGGCCAGAACAGTAATGGAAACAGACGACCATCAGGATCGCCAGGCCTCGTATGCCATCCAATTCCGGGATGCGTGAAGTGCTTTGCGTCCGCAAGCCCGGCGTCATTGAAAGTTGTTTGAATGGCATCGCGTGGGATTACCAATTTTGTTTCCGGGCCGCGGCAAATGGAACGTTTTTCCGATTTTCATCCTGGGTCACGATTTTGCAAGCTCCTTTTCCAGCCCGTCATCGGGTTTAGGGTGGCATTGGGAGAATTTCGACCCGCGGGTATTTTTCCGCTAAAATGATTACTCGGCCGCCACCCCTCACCCCTCCCGGCAACGGCGCTCTTTTGGATGAACAGGAACAGGGCCATCGCAAAGCTTGCCGCGAGCCGAGTTTTATTTTATAGAGTCGGCATGAAATTCCGTCGTTTCTCCTTTCTGGCGCTGCTTCCTTTCCTCCTGCTCACGCATTCGACGCCGGCCCAGGGCGACGGAAACGTCTTTAACGTCAAAACGTTCGGGGCCGCCGGCAACGGAACGACCCTGGAC
>JBOHXA010000285.1:0-2155 GCA_050737335.1 Limisphaerales bacterium
AGCCGCAGGTCCTCAAGCTTGACATGGCCGCTCAGGAGGTCGAACCAGCCCAGGCTGACATTCATTGCGTCGAGACGCAGCACCGGCGTGTGGCCGTCGTCACCGAGCAGCATGACGCCGCCATCGAGGAACTCAAATGCGCAAATGAGGAAGTGCTTTCAAGCAATGAGGAGTTGCAATCCACCAATGAACAGGTGGGCACCGCCAAGGAGGAGCTTCAGTCCACAAACGAAGAACTCGTCACGCTCAATGAGGAATTGCAGACGCGCAACACCGAATTGAACCAGCTCAACAACGAACTCGAACTGGCCCATCAAAAGCTTTTGGATTATGTCAACGCGATTGCCGACACGGTGCGCGCGCCGTTTCTGGTTTTGTATCCCGACTTGCGCGTTCACAAGGCCAACGATGCTTTTTGCCAGACTTTTCAAGTTTCCGCCGAAGAAACCGAGAACCGGATCGTATATGAATTGGGCGATAGACAATGGGACATTCCCCAATTGCGCGCGGCATTTTCTGAAATACTATCCGAAAAGTCCACCTTGGAAAATTATGAAGTGGTCCACGATTTTCAGAAAATCGGGCGGCGCGTCATGGTGCTCAACGCCCGGCGATTGGAACTAAAGCGCGGCGGACCAATGATTCTTTTGTCCATCGAAGACGTCACGGAGTTTAAACAAATGGAAACGTCCAACCGGTGGCTGGCCGCCATCGTGGAATCGTCCAACGATGCCATCATGAGCAGCGACCTTGACGGAAGGATCGTCAGTTGCAACCAGGGTGCATCGCGGCTTTACGGCTACGCTCCGGAGGAATTGATCGGAAAACCAATCACCGTCTTAATCCTGCCGGAGTTCCTGGATGAAGAAATGAAAGTGCTTGATCGTGGAAACAAGATCGAGCATTATGAAAGCGTCCGCGCGCGAAAAGATGGCACTCACGTTGATGTTCTTGTGACGATTTCTCCAATTCAGAGCGCCCGGGGCAAAATCATCGGCGTATCAAGCATTTCTCGCGACATCACCCAACGCAAACGCGCCGAAAGGGAATTGGAAGAGATTTTGGCGCGCGAGAAGACGGCGCGGGAATCCGCCGAAGCCGCCAGCCGCGCCAAGGACGATTTTCTGGCCGCCCTCTCGCATGAGTTACGCACCCCGCTCAACCCCGTTCTCATGGTTGCCAGCGATAGGGCCTCCAACAATGAATTGCCCTCTGATGTGCGCTCGGATTTTGAAGCCATCGCAAAAAATATTGAGATGGAAGCGCGGCTCATAGACGATTTGCTCGACATTACGCGCATCAACCACGGAAAGTTATCCCTTAATTTCCGCATTGTGGATGCCCACGCGGTTTTGCGGGACGCCGTCGAGAAAGCGCGCCTGCAAATCGAAGAAAAACGGCTCCAATTCGTTTTCCGATTGAAGGCAGCACAGCATACGGTCCGCGCGGACGCGGTTCGTTTGCAACAGGTTTTTTGCAACGTCCTGAGGAATGCCGCGAAATTCACTCACAACGGCGGAACAATTACAGTCGAAACATCCTCGCAGGAACGCGGGGGGCCGTTGGCGGTGAAAATAACAGACACAGGTTTTGGCATGACCCGCGAAGAATTGGAGCGCGCTTTTTTAGCGTTTTCGCAAGGAGACCACGCGAAGGATGCGCCCCATCGTTTCGGCGGCGGCCTGGGTTTGGGTCTGGCGATATGCAAAAAGCTCGTTGAATTTCACTCCGGCACTATTCGCGCAATGAGCGATGGTCGCGACCAGGGCTCGACGATTGTCATTGAATTACCACTGATATCGCCGGAAGAATCAAAAGTTTGAGACGGTTGGCCATGAACATACTCTCCGGGCAATCGCCGGCGATTTTCGCGGTCAACCTGAGGGCTGGCCGATGGCACACGATGTCGGCCGGCGTTGAACCTTCCTGAACGTTCGCTTCGAAATCCCCCTCCGCTCCGCGGCCACCGGCGGCATAATCTTGTGACGCCAATTCAGCCCAATGCCCCTGCATCGGCAAAAATCCCGCCCCTCACGGACTCAGCGCAGTTTTATCGGTTGACCAGGACAAGTCCATGAGGTCTTTCCTATGACGTATAATTTTAATCTTCTTTCCTGGCACTCAAGCGCGTAGCGTCTGTCGCACCAATGACGAC
>JBOHXA010000286.1:0-6649 GCA_050737335.1 Limisphaerales bacterium
AAAGATCATGGCGAAAGTGGAGAGAGCGCGTCAAAAGCTGGACGAGATCAAACCGGGTTGGTCCCAAAGGAAAAAGCGCAAAAAGCGCTAATAATATGTCTAGCCATTTTAGATACACTACACTAGCCGACAAAGCCTGTCCCCTGGCTTTTGATGGGCAGGACGAATGGCGTGATGAGTGGTGTGGTGGAAGACAGCGGGATGAGATTGCCCATTCGTTTGGATTTGATGGCCAGGATTGACCTTTCCCGATACACAGGCATATATCAAGTCGGTCCGGGACATTTCATCAGAATAGCTCCAACCTCCCCTCCGACCTCGCTGTTTTCCTTTGATATCCAGTCAGGGCAATTGAGACTTTTACTTCCCCGCTCCGACTCGGATTTCGTGTGCGGTCCATCCACTTCACCACCAACCGACTTGGCCAGGTCACGGCCCTGCAATGGAAACCGGAAAACGCTCCGGCTATGGTCGCCACCCGGATAAAAGCGTTACCGGAGGAGGAAGTGGGTTGATCCCATATCGCCGGCAGCCGCCCAAAAAACAATAAAAACGGCCACAAAATCAATGTTCTGTGGCCGTAAATTGGTTGCGGGGGCTGGATTTGAACCAACGACCTTCAGGTTATGAGCCTGACGAGCTACCGGGCTGCTCCACCCCGCGATAAAATTTGGAATCCGAGGACCAGCTAAAATCCTTCGGACGGAATTCATTGTGCCACAAAGCCAGCGCATAGCAAGCGATTTTACACGTGTTTTTAGCGACGCTCAAAGCGGCCAAACCCCGTACATCACCCAATAGCCGGCCAGCTTGACATATTCCAAATAAACCCGCCTCGAAAATTCCCGGTCCCAATGGGCGCTTTTGTAATTAAAATACGCGGGCCGGGAATAAAATTTTATGCCCGGCGCGAAATGCTCAAATGTTTTCAGCGCCCGCCGCGAATGATACCAGGACGTCACGAGTATGGCGCTCTTGACGTTTTTCGCCTTCAATACATCGTCGCAGAACCGGGCGTTCTCACGCGTCGTTTTCGATTTGCGCTCGACCTTGATGTCCTGCGCCGGCACGCCGGCCCGGACTAAAATCCTTCGGTTGATCTCGTCATCGCCCGCGCCGCTCACCATGACGCGCGGTGCGTCATGGTTGAGGAACAAGCGCGCCGCGTACTCCGGACGTTCATGCGTTCCGCCGCCGCCCAGGACGATAATGACGTCCGCCTTGACCTGGCCACTATCCACGCATAGAAACGTCTGCGGAAACAAAACCAGCGCCGCCGCGAGCAATACTGCCAGCGTGGCCAATATCAGGACGATTTTCAGAAAATATTTTCCCCGACGAATCATCGCGCAAATCATCGCAAATTCAAAACCCAAGGGCAATTCAACCGAAATCTGTAGCAGCGGCCATGAGTCCGTTCCAATTAATCGGCCTTTGACCGTCCAACCTGTGCCGCCGTCGTTTCTCGGGATCCATCGGTATATGCATTTCCTGTCCCCGGCTATATGTTTACAATGAGCCTGTCCTGGACAATGAAGCGCATCCTTATCATCATCCTGACCCTTCCGCTCCTGACAGCGGCCCTGGCTAACGGCGCGACACAGCCAGCCATTCAAATCATTCCGGATCAAGCGTTCATTGGCGAGCCGGCCAGGATCCTTTTGCAGGGTTTTCCTAAAAATACTCCTGTGAATGTGGACGTTCGTCAAACAAACACATACGGTCACTTCTCCGAATCGCACGCGCAATTCCTGACGGACCGGCATGGTTGTGTGGATGTAACCAAACAAGCACCTCTCTCCGGGACGTATCAACACCGTGATCCCTTCGGCTTATTTTGGTCCATGTCCGTTTTCAGAAGCGACGCTGTCGCCAAACCACGGCGGGGCGCTCCGCTTCAGCCCGTCGCCTTCCAATTCACAGCCAGCATAAACGGACACACGCTCGCAACCACGGAATTCCGGCGTTTGTTACTCGCCCCCGGCGTCCGAAGGATCCCGGTGCATGATGGCAAGCTCCGGGGAGCGCTCTTTGTTCCGGCCGGAAAATTTCCGCATCCGGCGGTCATTGTTCTGGGCGGGTCGGAAGGCGGGTTGAGCACCGAGTTGGCCGCATCGTATTTAGCCTCAAAAGGTTTCGCCGCGCTCGCGCTGGCCTATTTTCGTTACGATGATCTGCCGAAGAACCTGGAAAATATTCCTCTGGAATATTTTGGAGAGGCGATCCATTGGTTGCAATCGCAGCCGGAAATTCGCCCGGACAAAATCGCGGTTCTCGGTGGATCGCGCGGTGGCGAATTGGCTTTGCTTCTGGGCTCAACATTTCCGCAAATCAAAGCGGTTGTCGCCATTTCAGCCAGCGGAGTTGTCTGGGGCGGTCTTCCCGATCCCAGGCTCCCGGCGTGGACCTATCACGGCAAACCTGTTCCATTTATGAACATGAAATGGACGCCCGCACAAATCCGGCGCTATCGAAAAGCGTTGCAAGAACATCTGAATGGCGATTTGCTTTGGTGTCAGATACAGCTTTCAGACACCAACGCTGTCGAAAAGGCTTCCATTCCAGTCGAAAAAATTAACGGTCCAATCCTTCTTATTTCTGGAAATGACGATCAACTTTGGCCCTCAACAGAAATGTCGGATATGGTCATGGCGCGGTTAAAGCGCATGAAGCATCCTTTCCCGGATTGCCACCTCGCCTACCCGGGCGTGGGTCATTATATTCCCCTTCCAACCCTCCCCGCCACGGTTCGTTCGTTTGGAAAAGAGCAGCTCGGCGGAAATACCGAAGCGACGGCGGCAGCGGCGCTCGATTCGTGGACCAGGACGATTGAATTTCTGGACGAGAATTTGAAGGAATAAACCCGGGCTGGCCAAACATGGCTGACGTTGTTATGCTCGCGAAAAATGAGCTTCCTTTCATACAAGAAGCGAATCGAGGACAATCTCACCGGCCTGGGCGACATTTGTTTGCTGGCGCGCGACGCTGCCGCCTCGATCTTTAGAGGGAAAGCGACCTGGAGCGAATTGCTCTATCAACTTTTTTTCATCGGCGTCAAATCTCAAACAGTCGTCCTCATCACGGGGGCGTTCACCGGGATGGTGCTGGGCGCCCAGACCTATTTTCAATTCCACAAGGTGAAAATGGATACCGCCACGCTCGCGGTTGTGAGCGTGTCCATGTGCAGCGAGCTCGGGCCCGTTCTGACCGCGCTCATGGTCTCCGGACGAGTCGGCGCCGCCATGACCGCTGAAATCGGTACCATGCGCGTGACAGAACAAATTGATGCCTTGAGAACCCTGGCCACTCACCCTGTGGATTACCTGGTCGTGCCCCGGGTGGTGGCGGCCACCGTCGCCATGCCCATCCTGATGGTTGAAGCCATTGTCGTCGGTATCTGCGCCAGTTATTTGGTCGGCATTTGGGTCTTTGAAATTGATCCCACGTATTCCTGGGTCAACATGCTTCACTTTACCCACGTTTCCGATTTGTGCATTGGCCTGATCAAGGCATTCATCTACGGGACAATCATCGCCCTTGTCGCCTGTTACAAAGGCCTCACTTGCGGCCTCGGCGCCGAGGGCGTCGGCCGCGCCACCACCGAGGCTGTCGTCTATGCCTCCATTACCATCCTAATCGCCAATTTCTTCCTCACGCTCGCCCTGGGCAAAATTTTGGTTTAGCGGCCCCGCCGTGGCAGTGAACGCGCGTCCGCTCTGACTTTTTGGGGCTGCGCCTTTCAATTATCACCCTGCGCCGAGCCTTCGCCGGGCATCGTCCAACTTCTTCCCACTCCTCATCTCGCATTCCCCGCTTCAACGCTCACCTCGCCTGCACCAGCGTCCGGAATGCCCGGCCCAAATGTTCAGGGTGCGTCAGCGTTTGAAACTGCCGTCCGCGCTCGGATGTCCATTCTCCGAACCTTTTATCTTTCAAAGTCTTCTCCAATATGCCCGTCAAAAATTTGCTCTGCGTCCAATAACCATCCGTTGTTAGACCTGCGTTCTCCCCTGCCCTGCGGATTTCTGTGAAATTGACGTGGGCCGTCAGGTCCTGCTCCCCCACGTTGGCCAGCGCGTCGCCGGCATAACGATGCCGGTAAAAACCCCTCAACGTCCCATTTGGCCGCGAGGGAACAAAAAATTCTTCCGTTTCAAGGCCATAATCAATTGTCATCAATTTGCCCCGAGCCAGGGCCGTGGCGGCGTTGCCCCACCACGCGGCTGCCATGGGGTTGATTTCCGTCGTAAAATTGTCCGGCAGCACCTCCAATAATGACGAGTGGAGGCCGGCAAGCGGAAGGTCCTTGTCCGCCACTTCCATTTTTGTCCATACGAATCGTTTGTCTTCCACGGCCACGGCCCATTCAAACCATTTTTTCCGATGTGCATCCCATCCCAGGCGCCGGACAGGAAACGCATCGAGCAATTCGTTTGAGAAGATGATGCCTGTGACACTCGCAGACGTTGAGGCATCGAAACGCGCAAGCCACCGGATTTTTCCGGCGAAACATTCCAGTGTATCGCGTTGCCACTCACGGCGATGGGCGGAGGGTTCTAAAATCGAGTATTCAAGCTGTTCAAACAAATCAGGGCGGTGTGACCGAAGCCACGTCAAAATATCGCGGGCCAACTGCCCGTCATGGGCGCCAGCCTCGCACAGTTGGCGGCGGCTGCCGGGCGGATGAATCTCCTCGAGCCATTCGGCAAACTGAAAGGCGAGCAATTCGCCAAACGTCTTCCCAACGCTCACACTGGTGTAAAAATCTCCGCGCCGTCCGACCGTGTCTCTTTTTGTCTCATAATATCCAAGATTTGGACAATAAAGCGCCAGTTCCATGAACCGAACAAACGGCATAGCGCCGCTTCGGGCAACAATTTCGTCGCGAACAATTTCTGCAAGAGTTTTCTGGCGCATTCGGCACGATAGTGGCTATAGGAGCCGCTGAGAACAAAGAAGGCAACTATGGCCAAAATAGATGCATTTTTCAACCTGATGTTTGAGCAAAAAGCCTCTGACCTGCACATGGCGGCGGGCAACCCTCCCATGTTGCGGATCAACGGCGAGCTTCAACGCGTGGATTATCCCCCACTCGAAAGCGATTCGCTTAAGGCCATGCTCTACGAAATCGCCCCGGATTACAAAATCAAACAATTCGAGGAAACCGGCGACGTGGACTTTGGCTATGAAATTCCCAAAATTTCCCGCTTCCGCGTCAACTTCTTCAATCAGCGCAATGGCGTGGCCGCCGTCTTCCGGCAGATTCCCAGCCGCGTCCTTTCCTTCGAGGACTTTGAAAAGCTGGACGCTCCATTGCCCGCCGTCTTTAAAAAATTTTGCGCGCTCCATCGCGGATTAGTTGTGGTCACCGGCCCGACCGGCTCCGGCAAATCCACAACTCTGGCCGCCATGGTGGACTACTGCAACAAAAACCGCAAAGACCACATCATCACCATCGAAGACCCGATCGAATTTGTCCACGAAAGCAAGAACTGCCTGGTGAACCATCGCGAAACCGGCGTCCACACCAAGTCCTTTGCCTCGGCCTTGCGTGGCGCGTTGCGCGAAGACCCCGATATTATCCTGGTGGGCGAAATGCGCGACCTGGAAACCATCGAACTGGCCATTACCGCGGCGGCTACGGGCCACCTGGTTTTTGGCACGCTGCATACCCAAAGCGCCGCAAAGACCGTTGACCGCATCATTGACGTTTTCCCCGCCGACCAGCAAAACAAAGTCCGTCAGACGCTCTCCGAAGCATTGAAAGGCGTCATCGCCCAAACCTTATTTAAACGCATTGATAAAAAAGGACGCGTCGCCGCGTTCGAAATCCTGGTTTTCAACACCGCTGTCGCCAACCTCGTGCGCGAAGGCAAGACCCACCAGATTCAAGGCATGATCCAGGTCGGCAAAAAAATGGGCAACCAGCCCATGGACGACCATATCATGGAGCATTTGCGGATGAAACGCATCACTGCCGAGGACGCCTACGACAAAGGCATGGATAAGAAAAAATTCCGGCCACTGCTCGCCCACCCGCCGGATGATGAAGAATCCCTTTAATTATGCGGAGACCGGAATTGGACCAGATTCTGACGACGATGCTCGCATCGCAGCCGGAGGTTTCTGATTTAAATTTTACAGTGGAACGCCCCCCCCAGGTGGAGGCGTACGGCGAACTTCAATCCGTCGTTTTGGACCCTCCGATTGATAATCTCACGCCATTCCAAATCGAGGTCATCGCCCTCAACATCATCGGCGACAACATGTGGCAGATCGAAGACCTGTTGCGTCACGGTTCTTGCGATACCTCCTACGCTCTTTCGGACAAGGCGCGGTTTCGCGTGAATGTTTTTTCGCAGCGCGGAAATTTTTCAATGGTTTGCCGGCAATTGAACACGGTGATTCCCACCTTGGACAAGCTGCAGTTTCCCGATGTCTTTAAGGAAATCCCAAAGGAAAAAACCGGCCTGGTTCTCATCACCGGCGCGACCGGCTCCGGCAAAACGACTACTCTTGCGGCCGTTCTCAACGAAATCAACCAGTCCAAGGCGTTTCACATTGTCACGCTCGAGGACCCGGTCGAATATGTCCATTCGCACAAACGCGCGACGTTTAACCAGCGCGAATTGGGCGTGGACTTCGATTC
>JBOHXA010000287.1:0-14279 GCA_050737335.1 Limisphaerales bacterium
GAATAGATAGCAAAACCACGATGCGCGTCAACAAAAAAGAAATTGCCCCTCGAAATGCGAATCTGCTCAAATCCTTGAATCAGAAGAAACTATCAAATCATTTCAGCAAATCTTCCGAAATCGCTGGCGATTGACTTGCCATCGCCGATTTACTATAAGAACGGCGACTACAAAATCAATCTCAAAATTATGGCGAAAACTCTCCGCGTTGGATTGGTGGGCTACCGCTTTATGGGACGGGCGCATTCCAACGCCTGGCGGCAGGCGCCCAGGTTTTTTCCCCTTAAGGCAAATGTCGAGCTTCATACCCTGTGCGGACGCGATGCCGCCAATGTTCACGCCGCGCGGGCCCAACTGGGCTGGCAGCATTCCACGACCGATTGGCGCGAGATTGTCGAGTCGCCGCTCATTGAGATCGTTGATATCTCGACGCCAACCGATTCCCATGCTGAGATCGCCATCGCCGCGCTTGAAAACGGCAAGCACGTGCTGTGTGAAAAACCCCTGGGCTTAAATTTGAAGCAATGCGAACAGATGTTTGCCGCAGCCCAAAAAGCCAAAACGGTTCACATGGTTTGCCATAATTACCGCCGCATCCCGGCGATAGCGCTGGCCCGGAAAATAATTGCCGAAGGCGCCCTGGGCCGGCTCTTTCATTTTCGCGCCCGTTATGCCCAGGACCGCCTGGCCGATCCGGATTATCCGCTGGACTGGCGTTTACAAAAGCAGACCAGCGGCAGCGGCGTACACAGCGACATCAACTCACACATTATAGACCTGGCGCGCTGCCTGGTGGGCGAATTTAAAGAAGTCTGCGGTTTGGTCCATACATTCGTTCCTGAACGCCCCATGGGGGCGCCCCCGGTGAAGGGTGTCCGGAAAATGGGCAAGGTGGACGTCCCGGATTCAGCGGCGTTTTTGGGTTGGATGGAAAACAAAGTCCTGGCCAATCTTGAGGCAACCCGATACGCCAGCGGACGGAAGAACCACATCGCCATTGAAATCAACGGCGACAAAGGCTCGCTCTGTTTCGATTTCGAAGACATGAACAAGCTAAAGTTTTATAACGGCGAGGATCCGAAGGACCGCCGGGGATTCCGGGAAATCCTGGTCACCGAACGCGATGGCGCGCAGCCCTATGTGGGTCATTGGTGGCCGCCTGGCCATGGGATTGGCTATGAGCATACGTTTGTCCATACCATTGCCGATTTCGTCAATGCCTGCGCCGAAGGCAAAGCGATCCAGCCCAATTTCGAGGACGGCCTGAAAAACCAGCGCGTGCTCAGCGCCGTGGAAGAATCATCGAAAAAAGGGAAATGGGTAAAAGTTGTCCTAGCGGGGTAGTCGTCCGGCGCGCCCGATTTCCATGCAGGAATTATGGCCTTTTGACAGGCAGTCCGCCTGTGCCACTATTGCATGCATGCTTTGGTTTTGTTATTAAGAAACGGTGCCCGAGCCGAGTCTGCTCATTCTGATACCCGCTTACAATGAAGAGCGCCGAATTGAACCGGCGCTTCGGGATTTCGCTGAATTTTTTGGCGGGAATTACTCGGGTTCCTTTCAGTTGGTGGTGGTGCTGAACGGCTGCACTGACAATACCCTGGGCGTGGTGAAAAAACTGGCGGCGGAATTTCCCGCGATTCGAGCGCTGGAGTTTAAAGATCCCATTGGAAAAGGCGGCGCGCTGATTGAAGGTTTGAAACTGGCCGAGCATTCGGATTTAATCGGCTATGTGGACGCCGATGGCGCGACGCCGCCGAGGGCATTTTTGGATTTAGTGAAGAAAATTGGGACGGCCGACTGCATTATCGGTTCACGCTGGCTGCCGGGGGCTCAGATTCACCAGTCCCAGGAAAGCCATCGTCAGTTTGCAAGCCGTGTCTTTCACAAAGTCGTCCAGATGTTGTTCTGGATGAACATCCGGGACACGCAGTGCGGCGCCAAACTGATGAAAACCGATGCCGTTCGAAAAATCCATAATCGCCTCTCCATCGCCGACATGGCGTTCGATATCAATCTGCTCTATTCGCTGAAGCATGCCGGATTCAAAATCGTTGAAGTGCCCACGGAATGGACGGATAAAGCGGGTTCAAAAGTCGCTTTGGGCCGCTCGTCCTTGACGATGTTTTTATCGGCGCTGAGAGTGCGCCTCATTTATTCGCCCTTTTACAAATGGCTGCGTCCGCTGCGTCCGCTCGAAGGATGGGTGTACAGAAAGTTGCGCCAGCCCAGGCCGCTCTCCACACGCAATCGCGCCGGGAAAACAGAAGAAGGCTGATACAGGATTGGCGCCGGCTCAACCAACGACTTCCTCCGCGGTGACAGCCGAAAGGTTTTTCACGGCCCAATCCGGCTGATGGCCTTCCAGTTCCTCGATGGCCGCGCCGCCGGTGGCCACGGCCAAAACCTTTGCGCCGATATGTCTGCCGCAACGAATGTCATGGGCCGTGTCACCAATCACAACGATCTGGTCGCCCCGCAATTGCCTGCCGAGCAACCGGTTCCCGCGTCGGCGCGCGGCCACAGCGATTAGGTTGCGGTCTTCGCTGTCATCGGCAAACGCGCCCATTTTGAACGGTTCCCAAAGTCCGCAGTGGCGCAGTTTGATTTCCGCGCCCAAGCGGATGTTGCCAGTCAGCAAACCGATCAACGGCGGCGCCGGAAGCGCATCAAGGGCGGCCAGAAATCCCTGTACTCCTTCGCACGCACGGGGTGAACCCCGGGACAGAATATCATCCAGCAGAAAAACGTAATGCTCAAAGAATCGCCCGGTGTTCTCGCGGGTCATGGGAATTCGATGATATTCAAAGAATTCGCGAACAAGCCCGGTATCCGTGCGGCCGGCGAACTTTAGTTTTTCAAATCCATCCGTGACATTAAATTCGGCGGCGAAAACCCTGCGAAATGCCTCGACGCCGGCTCCACCCGTGCGCACGAGTGTCCCATCAATGTCAAATAACACCAGTTCAACCATTCAGCAGACTAATGGGCCCGTTGCATCTGGAGAAGATAAAACGTGCCGGAACAATTTTGGCGCTTAGGGGCTGCGCGTCTATGCGGTGGCGCGATCCCCCTTCAACGCCGGCCACTATAGTCGGCGGTGGCGTACTTCCGCCGCGCTAATTCAGCGGCCCGGGCCAGCAAAAGTTCGTCGGGCAAAAAATCAGTCCATCCTATCGAAAACATTTCCGACCCAGCGGCCCGCATGGCCTCCTGCCAATGATCGCGTTTGAACGGCGCCGACTGCGGCTGAACTGAGCCTTGAATGAGCAGGCCCAGTTTATTCCGGCGCTGCGCGGCGCCGGCGATTTTCTTTCCTTGCCATAGCAGATCGAATTTCTCGTGGCCGATAAAGCATTCGCCCGGCGGATCCTTTGGGCCGGCCGGTTTTTTATCGGGAGCCAGGCTTGTGGGAATGTCCAACCTGGCAAAGGCGCGGCCAATCCATTCATGGATTCGGCGGTAACTGTCAACCGCGGACAACGAATGCCATTCATGACCCGGGGGCGCCGTAAAACTGTAGGTCCAATCTGTTTCATGCGGGACAATGCCGCCGCCGGTGGGCCGTCGCACGAGCGTTCGCGGCAAGGTGGCGCCTTTCACGCTGGAAAACTTTTGGAAATACCCGAATGAGGCCGCCGGCGTCGTCCAACCGTAAAACCGCAACGCCGGACGGGACAGGCGCGCGGCGGCCTCCAGTAGCGCTTCGTCCAGCGCCATATTGAAAGCGGCGTCGCCTGTGCCGGAGTCAATCAGATACCAAGACGTCATTTGCGCGATAGCACCTCTTTTACTCCGATTCTCGGGCATAGTTTTAGCGCTTCACAATTCGGGCAATCGGGTTTGCGGGCAAAACAACGGCGGCGGCCGTGCCAGATCAGCAAATGGCTGAACAACGCCCACTGGTCCTGCGATACCAGGGTCATAAGGTCGGTTTCAATTTTTTCGGGTTGGCGGTGCCGCGTCATCCCAAAGCGATGGGAAAGCCGCGCCACGTGCGTATCCACAACCACGCCGACGTTGATGCCGAACGCATTTCCCAGGACAACATTCGCCGTCTTGCGGCCCACTCCGCCAAGTTGAAGCAGGGCCTCCATCGTGCGAGGCACTTGCCCCCCGTGCTTGCGCACAATATCGCCGCATGCAGCCTTAATGTTGCGCGCTTTGTTCTTGTAAAAGCCCGTTGTGCGAATGTCAGCTTCCAACTCGGAAATTTCGGCGCTCGCAAAATTTTCCGCTGATTTGTATTTCTTGAATAATTTTTCGGTGACGATATTAACTCGTTTGTCGGTGCATTGCGCCGAAAGGATCGTGGCAATGAGAAGTTCCGTCGGGTTTTGATGGACAAGTTCGCAATGCGCGTCCGGATAAGTTTTTTCCAGGGCGGCAATGATCTTTTTGGCGCGGGCGATTTTCGATTTGGCCGTTTCGCGGAACATGAGACCTTATTTTAGCAGCCGTTTGGACGGCTGCAATTTAAAGCGCGGTGGGGTTCTAAATGAGAACCATTAAACGCATCGTTTGGCCCGCGCCGCGCGGCGAACCATTGAATTCCTCACGCTTTTCATTTCTTTGCGGGCGCGTTGGTCCCCGCATTTTTCGGGACCGAATTTGTCGGCGCCGTCCAGGCCGGAGCGTTGGTTCCCATCACGGACAAACTTCGCATTCGCTGCGGCAAATGGCGGTCCAGTTTTCCTAGATACCACGCAATGCCCAGGCCGATGATGATAATGACCACCAGGACCAAAACCATTTCCACAATCCAGCCCTTTCCGGCATATGGATCGCGCAGGTCCCGTTGGGCGCCCGGCGGGAGCTTGGCAGTCTGCGTCAGGCTTGCCCCGAATGGCACGCTTAGCTTGGCCCGCGCATTTACCGCCCAGCCATTCGCATCGAGAATTGGGCCGAGGTTGCGCAGGCGCAATTTCAACCATGCCATGATGACTGAGGGCGCTGAAATGGCGAGGAAAATGCCAAAAAGCGCCAATGGAATCCATGCTCCCAGCCCAAAGAGACGTGTGAAAAGAATGCTTAAGGCGCTGAGCAGTGTCGAGAGAACCAAACCAATGGCCGCAAGCGTGCCCGTGTCAATTTTTTGCGCTCCACCCCCGGGCGTGGTCGCCGTGCTATGCAGGCTTGCCGATGCCGCCGCTTTCGCGGTAGCCGCGCGTTTGGCCACCAGTTGCTCAATGTAACGCGTCAGTTTCTTGTACGGCGACCAAAAGGCCTGCCGGAGGCTGATGGGATTGGAAATGATTTGCGTAATCGTCGCATCATAGTCGTTTCCTTTGGCATCGTAAAAAACGCCGTTTCGCCCCACCATCAGGTTTCCTTCGTCGCCCTGGGAAAACACGGCCACGATGCCGCGCTTTTCCCCGGTTGGCTTGCGCGTGCAATCCAAATACGCCAAATAAGCCCCGGCCAAGCCGGCCAGCGCCGCGTGTTTGGCCGGGTCCTCGACGGGGAGACAGAGATCACAACTGCGCTGGTCCAGGTAAAGCCGTCCGGCCTGGAAAATAGCCGGCCGATGGCACGAATAGAGCTCCTTGAAATTTACAAAGTTGATGCACAATCTGTATAGGTCACGATTATAGCGCGCCAGGCGAAGAGCGTTTGCCTGGGGTCCAACCGCCAGATCCTTTTCAATCAACCCGGCGATGTTCTCCTTAAATTTGCCCGCCAGAATTTCACGCACTCGCATCAGGCCGAGCTTTTCCACCGACAGTCCAGTCGCTGTCGCCGATTGCTTGTCAAACGGCGCGAGTTTCTCCTGCATCAATGTCCATTCGGCTTGGGTCAAGGAATCTCTATCGTCGAAGAAAGGCTTGACGGCGGACTCTTTGAGATCGGCCAACGGCCCTGCCCAGGCTGGATTGGCGCCTTCGGCCAGTGGCAACGGCTTGCCAGGCCCGACCTGCGCCAGTGGAAAATTGGAAAATTCGCTGGCGTTTGCGCTTAAATCCTTTTCCGTCAATGCCATGTAGTCCCATGTTTGACGATTCAGCGCAGGCACGGCGCGCGGATCAAATGCCGCCAGACGGCAGCGCGCAAAGTAATCGTTCACTTTCGTGGCCACCGCTTTCACCGCGACCGACGCCGCGGCAGTGGCCGCGCCCAGCGGCATAACGGTCTTGTCCCCTTCAATCTTTTTCCACCAATCCGAATAGGCTTGCGCGTCCACAAAAAAAGCGTTCAGCTTTTTCACGTCAACGCCCGGTTTGCCGCTGTCAGTGTTGCTGCCCTCGCAGGCGACAATGTCCGCAATAACACCTTTGGTGGCGTCGTCGTCGCCGGCTGCCTCGGGCGGAATCACGCCGTCACCGTCAAAATTCGTCGTTACAAATGTCTTTTCCGTTTCTTCAACGTCGTCCAATGTCAGTTCTGTGGCGTCCTTCCTGCCCAGGGCACCCAAAATCTGTTTTGCGCCCTCCAGGACGGCTTTGCCTTCGGGCGTCGCATCGGCGATGGCGCTGAGAGGGAGCCCGGGCATTTCCTCGAGCAAAATATCTGGATTTTTGAGAAGACCGACGGCCCATTTTGCGGCCGCGATGACTTCAGGCGCGCGAATGCGCCCGTTATTGTCGGTGTCAATCAACTGAAGAGTCTGATTGTCCAGCTCCAGCCCGCGGGTTGGACAGGCCAATGCCACCCAAAGCTTTTGGTCCAGTTGGTCCAGCCTGGCAAGGTCGGTGGCGGACAAGAGGTTGACTTGGTCAAATCCGCCTGCGCGGAAAAATTTCCAGCGATGCTTCTCGTTCATGGATTGTTCTTCCGGCCAACTGATCTGGACTCCTCACGCCTCTTTGTTCCCCGAGAAGGGTCTTTAGCCGGTTCGTCATCGGCAATGTCGCCGAAACAGCAATGGAGGAAAAGTCTTTTGTTCGGCTAATCCTCCCGCAAAGCCGCTATGACCGCCATGATTTCATCGGCAATTTCCTGATAAATTGCCTTAAGCCGTTCTTTGGAACATTCCCGGGCTTCACCCCGCAATTTTTCAAACAGCAACGGTTCACCGTATTTCACGGTAATTCTCTTTGGGCGCGGCAGTTTTTGGTTCCGGCCCCATGCTTCGTGCGACCCGAACACTCGCACAGGAACGACGGGCGCGTTTGATTTGACCACCACCAGGCCGATGCCCGAATGGGCCGGCTGTAACTTGCCGTCGTAGCTGCGGGTGCCCTCGGGAAAGAGAATGATTCCCGCCCCGCCCAACAGTCGGTCCAGGATAATTTTAAGACCCCGGGCGCCGCCGCCCTCGCGGTCCACGGGCACGGAATTCCAACTACGGAGCAGCCGCCCGACCAGTGGAAAGCGAAACAGGGACTGGCGCGCCAGGTAATTTATGCCGCGGTCCAGGCCGGCGCCCACCACTGGCGGGTCCAGGTAGCTGGCATGGTTGGCGGCCAGGATCACTCCCCCTGTCTTTGGCACTTTTCGCGCCCCAATGACGCGCCAATGAAAATATGTCGAGAATAGAAGCCGAAAGAAAAGCCAGCCGCAACGGTACGAGAAATTCATGGCTTTAGAGTTCTAGATCGTCAGGCGGCTGGGGACAAGCGCGACCACGGCGCCGCGGGTCAGATTCGCGCAATGGCGCGACCCCGCAAACAGCGGCTGGGGTTTCGGGGTCGCCAACCCGGGGCCGCGCTCGCGCAGTCCCCTGCCCTGGGCTAATATCATTCGCGCCTCCAGGGCTTTCGGTTTGCTGCTTCCCACAGGGTTGAAAATCCCGTCCGATCCGATCCATGGTATCAACGCAATCTTTTTCTTATATCCGCGATGATCGCTCCGCTGGTCTGTTCGGAGGTCATATTGGAGTTATTAATTACGCGGGCGCCCAATGGCACCATGAGCGGCGCCACGGCCCGCTGGCTGTCGCGTTCATCGCGTGCGGCGAGGTTTTCGTGGACGCCATCGGCGGCGCGCCGGGCGGTCCGTTCAGCGAGGGACGCATCGAGATAAAATTTAAATTCCGTCTCAGGAAAAACATTGGTGCCAATATCGCGCCCTTCCATGACCAGGTTTCCGAATTGTTCACATTCGCGCTGGCGTTTGACCATCCATTCACGGACCTTGGGCACCGCGGCAACATGCGGCACAGCCGCGCTTGTGGCAGAGGTGCGGATTTCCTTTTCCGGATAGTAGCCATTGACCAGAAGATGCACGGCGCGGAGGCCATTTTTCTCGACGCATTCCAGCTTCGTCTTCCATTTTCGGCATGCGGCCGCAACGGCTTTGGCCGCGTTCGGGTCAATTTTATTTTGCAAACAATGCCAGGCCAGTGTGCGATACATCGCGCCAGTATCCACATAGACATAGTCCAGCGCCCGCGCCACCGCTTTGGCGTTGGTGCTCTTGCCACTGGCGCTTGTGCCGTCTATGGCTATAACTATATGCCGCATTTCGAACTGATTTTCATTCTCATCGCGTCGTCACTCCTCAAGTCCGTTCAATCCGGGTCCGTCTCTTCTTCCGCAAACAACTCATCCACGCCCAGTTCCCTTCCAGCGGCATTCAAAATTGTCGCCCCAAGTCCCCGGGGCGGCGGTGTCGCGAGCTTCTGGAAAAAATTCGGAAACGTTTTCTTCACGCACGCCGGCTTTTTAATTTTGATGCCCTGAACTTTCAATCCCAAAACGGCGAAACACATCGCCATGCGATGGTCATTGTAAGTCTCAATTTCGGCGCCCTGAAGTTCGGAGGGATAAATGGTCAGCGTATCGCCGTCCTCGACGACTTTGGCGCCGCATTTGGTCAATTCCCTCTGCAAAGCCGTCACCCGGTCGCATTCCTGCACGCGCAGCCGGGCTAAATCTCTGAAACGTATTTTTGCCCGATTGAAAGGCGCCATTACGATTCCGGTCATGATACTATCGCCCAGGTCAGTGACGCGGGAAAATGAAAATTCTTCGGAAACCGGCGACATCCTCATAGCCTCTGTTCGATTCAATTTTTGGATATATTCGTAAAAACGTTCGTCAACTTGCCAGCCCAAATTTGGCCAGTGCCTCACGCGGATTTTATTCTCAGGAGACAAAGAACCGGCGCCGGCAAAGTAGCTGCCGCTTGAAGCATCCGGCTCAATTTGGAAAGTGCCGCCCCTATGTGGAAACACCTCCATCATCTTCGAAGTCATCGCCACATACGGGGATTCCTCCGCATTCTCGCCCACGACCTTGACGGCCCATTCGCCAGCTTTGGCGCATAGCAACAGGGCCGATGCAAACTGCGAGCTTTTCTCAATGCTTACCTTGCACTTGCCGCCCGGAACTGGGCCCGAGCCTTCAATGAATGCCGGCAGCCGGTCATTGCCATATTCAGTTTCAATTCGGTAACCGAGTTCGCGCAACGCTTTGAACAATGACGATTGCGGCCGCTCGTGCATGCGCGGTACGCCGCTGAGATGATACAATCCCTCGCCCAGACAAACTATGGCCGCCAGAAACCGCGCCGCCGTGCCGGCGTTTCCTACAAAAAGTTCGAGCGGCTTTCGCGTCGCGCTGGCGTTCGGAATCTTCCCGTTCAGCCCCTTTACCGTGATGGCGCGATTGCAATACTCTTCAGGGTCCGGTTCAACGCGAACCTCAAAGCCCAGCTTCTTGAGTGCCTCGGTCATGATTTGCGTGTCCTCGCTCCACAACGCCCCTTTGAGCGTAACCTCGCCCTCGCCTAACGCCGCCAGGATAAGCGCCCGGTTCGTAATGCTCTTCGATCCTGGCACGGTGATCTCGGCCCGGACGGGATTTTTCAACGGAACGATTTCGATTAAATCGGGAAGAGGCATTTTATTGAGTCACAAACCCTGGTCCGGACTTATTGAGCCGTTCTCCAGCGATCGCGCAGGGTTTTCGCCCTCTCAAAGAACTCTTCGACGGCTTCCGCGTCGGCGGTTTTCAGAATCTTATGAAACGCCTGCAATTCCAAAATAAAATCGCTCACCGCGCCGGCCAGGTGCTTGCGATTGGCCATGGCGATGTCCCGCCACATTTCCGGAGACCCCGAAGCGATTCGGGTCGTGTCCCGGAAACCGTTGGCGCACAATTGCCCCTGGCCCGCGGGTTGATCCGGACTGAGAACCAGATTCGCCAGCGCTGCCGCGGCAACATGCGGCAAATGGCTCGTCCGGCTGACAAATAAATCATGCCGTTGCGGCGGCAATTTTAGCACGCGCGCGCCGAGTGATTTCCAGAAACGGTCCAATTTGCGAAGCGCCGCCGGTTGCGATTTTGCCGTGCGCGTCAAAACGCAGATCGCCTTCTCGAATAAATCCGCGCGCGCCGCCGCAACTCCCGTTCTTTCGCCGCCCGCCATTGGATGACCGCCTATAAAATGCGCGCCCCTTCCGGCAACAAGCGACTCAAGTTCGCGCACGACATCGGCCTTTACGCTGCCCACGTCGGTAACAATGGCCCCGCGTTTGAGCGCCGGCAGAAATTGTTCCGCCAGCGGACACATTTGGGCCAGCGGCGTGCAAAGAATGACTAGGTCTGAATTGGAAACGGCTGCCGCCAGGTCCGTCGTGGCATAGTCGGTTACTCCAAATTTCTCGCATTCGGCGACCCTTTGTTGCCGTCGCGCATAGCCCGCAATCTCATGCGCAACCCGGAATTTTCTTGCCGCCAGCCCAATCGAGCCCCCAAGGAGACCAACGCCAACGATGGTAATTTTGCGAAATTGCACAGGGCGAAGGATAGCTGGAAAAGTAAATGGGTTAAAGGGTTAAAGCGGATCGGATCCCTGGCGACAAAACCGCTTCAACGCTTCAACGCTGACTTCAAGCACGCGTCCACAACCTCCTGCGTTCTGAGCGCCCACATCGGCCAATCGTGATTGAGTTCCCCGGAGCGAACCTGATTGACGAAATTGTGGATCATCCGCGTCTGTTGGGCAAATGCCAGGCTATCGCTGTGTTTGCCCCGGCAATTGCAGCACTTCACGCGGATTTCCCGCCGGTTCAATTCAAAGACGGGTTCGTGATCGTCGTTGGGCTTTGTAAAATCTGGCACCAACAGCGAACCTTTTGTGCCGCTTATGTGGACCCAGTTTTGATAATCGGCAATAAACGAACAATAAAAAGCCGCTGACACATTGCCATCGAAAATGAGCTCCCCTGAAAAATCGGCCAGCGCGGGCGCGAGACCTTCGGCGGCGCGCCGTTCGGATAGGATGCGTCCGGAAACCTCTCGCGGCATCTTCCAGTTCATCGCAAACAGGGAAATCCGGATGCAATACCAGCCCAGATCGCCAAGACAGCCCGACGGCTCAAGGTCGCTGTTGATGCGAATGTCCCTGCCGTAAGCCTCTTCTTCCATGCGAAAGCTGAAACTCGAGGTGATGCGTTTGATGTCGCCGATGCTTTCGCCGTCGTCCAGAACTTTGCGCAGCCGCTCGGTCCGCGGATTATGCATCAGCATCACACCGTCCATGAATTGGACGCGATGCCTTTTGCACGCGGAAATCATTTCTTCCACGTCCCCGGCTCTAACGCCGCACGGTTTTTCGCAAAGGACATGCTTGCCCGCCGCTGCCGCGCGCAACACCCATTCCTTACGCAACGCGGTCGGCAGCGGGATGTACACGGCGTCCACGTTTGGACAGGCGAGGAGTTCATCATAACCGCCCATTGCCGTTGGCGCGGTTTCAAACGGCGCTTCCATCTGAAGTCCGGCAATAAACCTCCGGCTGCGTTCGATGTCCCGGCTTGCCACGGCGGTGATAACGGCATTGCCGCTGTCCCGGATCGCCTTCCAATTTTTAAAACCAATCCGCGCGGTGCTCAACAAGCCGAAGCGAATTTTTTTCATAGCTTTCGATGGTCCTGCTTTTTCTTTGTTCGCGAATGACTGGACCGAATCCCGCGACGAAAAGGACATTCAAATCTCGTGCATTTTTATTCATATTTCCGCGGCGGGCGTTTAACGATTTATCAACTCCGACGCCTGGCGAACCCTTTCCAAAATCACATCCGCCATTGCCGGATCCGTGCCCGCCGCCGCCGCGTACCAGGCCAATTTTCCGAACCGCTCGGTCGGATTTCGCCACACAGGCTGGCCCGCCGCGAGCCGTTGCGCGACATTTTTCTTTGTTTCACCCAGCAGAACGGGAATATCTTCCCGGGTGTGCAGGCCATCGCTTATAAAAAACGGCACAATTACGACGTTCCTGGAACTGGCCATCGCATAACACTCCTGGATTCGCGGAGTTTCCTCCAAAAAAATCGCGTGAACGTTCGCGTAAATCTTCAACTCCCGAATCAATTCCACCTGTCGCTCCACTGGCTTGCGCGAGTTGTCATTTTTTTCCGTCCCGTGGCCGGCGATAAAAAGAGTTGTGTCGGATCGCCGCGGCGCGCGCGGAAATGGAAACGCTTTCAGGATCGCCTCGGCCCGCGATAAGATGACCTTCGTCATGCTTTCATGCGTTCCAACCGGCGCGCAAAAGTAAATTGTTGCGCCCTTGACCGGTAACACCCGGTTCCCATCCTCAAATCCCAACTCGCGCGGAATGATATGCCCGGCAAAATAACCCTCGCTGATAAACAATGGCGCGATGAAAACTCGCGACGCGGTGATTTGCGCCAGCACGGCCTTAATTTGCTGCTCCTGCTTCCAAAACGCTTCCCGCACGTCGCGGAAAAGCCGCCGGCGCCGGAGTTCGGCGGCGTGTTGCCGCACCGGCGCGGCCGAGTTTTCATTTAGCTCGGTTCCATGCCCGAGCACCACGAGCACGGCATCGGAAAAATCCTCATGAGCCATGCCTTCAAGGTCTCGCAAAACCAGCACGACGGCAAGTTGAGGCCGCTGCCCCCGGACGACGGAACGTATTACGCACCGGCCCGCTGCCTTAAATACCAATATAATTTTACTTGAAACTTTTCCCGAAATCAGGCGTCTTATTGTTAAAAACCGGTACCTAAACAATGAAAACAGCAAAAATTGCCCTTGCCATCGCCTTGACGGCCACACTTGGATTTGCCGTTATCCGCGCGGATGACGACGACGCGGCCCCTGCCAAACCTGCGACGCTTCCGCCAGCTTCAACCAGAACGGATGTCACCTTTGACGCCGATATCAAGCCCATTTTCCAGGCCAGTTGCGTAAAATGCCACGACAGCAAAAGCGAGAAAAAGCCCAAGGCTGGTCTGACGCTCGACACGCGCGCGGGCGTAATGAAAGGCAGCCGGCATGGCGCCGTTGTCACCGTGGGTGACAGCGCGCACAGCAAATTGGTCCTGGCCGTTGCCCATATTGGCGATGATTCGGACCATTACATGCCCAAAGGCAAAAGGGCCAGGATGCTTACTCCCGAACAGATCGGATTGATCCGCGCATGGATTGACCAGGGCGCCAAGTAATTCATCGGTGGAAAGCCTGATTGTCGAACTGCGGTCCATCGTTGAGCCGCTTGACGCGGGCAATCTGTTTCCTAAGCGGCAACCGCTGGAAATTGAGCTGGGTTGCGGTGACGCTTCGTTCCTGGTCGAACTGGCCCAACGGCGCCCCGGGAAAAATTTTATCGGCGTGGAACGGCTGCTCGGGCGCATTACCAAACTGGATCGCAAAGGCCGACGCGCCGGGCTCAAGAACATTCGTGGCGTCCGGATTGAATCCGCGTATTTCCTGCGGTATCTGTTGCCGCCGCATTCCGCCTCCGTTCTCCATATTTACTTTCCGGATCCCTGGCCAAAAACGCGGCACCAGAAAAACCGGCTCATTGACGGGCTGTTCCCGGCGCTGGCGCGGACTGCCCTCGCGCCTGGCGGAAAGGTTTTCCTGCGCACGGATGACGCGCCCTACTTTGCCACGATGACTGGGCTGTTCGACCGCGCAGTAGGATTTGAAAAAATCGAAACACCGGCCGCTTTGGCGGATTTGCTGACCGATTTCGAACGCGACTTTCACGCCCGTGGAGTCAAAACCCTTCATGCGGCTTATTTGAGACGCCCGGAAAAGAGCTGACGCAATCGTGCCCATCCTCGCCGCGGCCTTCCGCTTTGCTAAGCCGGAACGATTCAGTTGGATTGATAGCTTGGAAGCCATCTCCGCTTCACAATCAATGCCCAAACGATGAGTCAAGAAACCAATTGGCCCGAACCGTTTGGCTCACGATCTCAACTGCATAGCAGTTGGATTTATCGCATTTACAGCCTTGAATACCAACGACTTGTGAAATCATCAGCCTAATGCGAGCACTTGGTCTGAATCGTTCCGGCTTAGAACGGAGAGGTTGTGGGTGGAAATCCCTCACGCGCTACCAATTTCAATTTGCTCCCGTAGCCC
>JBOHXA010000288.1:0-3036 GCA_050737335.1 Limisphaerales bacterium
ACGATGGCGTGCGGCTTTGGATTGATGGCCGGCAGGTGATTGACGACTGGGGAATCCATCCGGCACAGACGGACAGCGCCACCATCAAGTTTGCCGCCAACAGCCGACACCGCATCCGCATGGAGTATTTTCAGGCCGGCGGCCAGGCGGTCGCATCGCTGTCCTGGCAGTTGCCGGCAAAAACCTCGCAGGTGACCTGGACTTCTGAAGCGGCGGACGCGATTGACTATTATTTTATGGCCGGTCCGGCGCTGGATCAGGTAATCGCCGATTATCGCGAATTGACGGGAGCGGTGCCGATGTTCGGAAAATGGGCCTGGGGTTTCTGGCAATGCAAGGAGCATTACGCCACACAGCAGGAGCTGCTCAATGTGGTGCAGCGGTATCGCGCCATGCACGTGCCGTTGGATGGCATTATCCAAGATTGGTATTACTGGAATCCGCATCCGTGGGGTTCGCATCAGTTCGACACGAATCGTTATCCGAACTTCGCCGAATTGATGCGGGAATTGCACTCGGACAATGTGCATTTAATCATCTCGGTTTGGGGGCGATTTGACGAAGGCAGTTCGAACTGGCTGCAATTGAAAAATGCCGGCGGACTTTACCCGGAGAGATTCGGCAATTGGCTCACGCCAGCCAGGTTCCAATACTATGACGCGTTCAATCCCGTCGCCCGCCGGATTTACTGGCGGCAAATCTCGCGGGAGTTGTTTGTGGATGGCATTGATGGCTGGTGGCTGGATGCCAGTGAGCCGGAATTAAGCGGCACCTGGGGCGAGTTCCGAGATTTCACGACGGCGGATGGTCCGGGATTCAAGGTGTTCAATGCTTATCCCTTGATGCACACGACCGGTGTTTATCAAGGGCAGCGCGCGGAAACTTCCCGGAAGCGCGTCTTTATCCTCACCCGTTCCGCCTACGCCGGACAGCAGCGCAACGCCGCCGTGACCTGGAGCGGCGACATCCACGGCACTTGGCCGGTGTTTCAAAAACAAATTCCCGCGGGCTTGAATTTTTCCATCAGCGGCATTCCGTATTGGAACACGGACACGGGCGGCTTTTTTGGCGGCGACCCCGCTGACCCCGCTTATGCCGAACTGTTTACTCGCTGGTTCCAGTTCAGCGCCTTTTGCCCAATGTTTCGGGTTCATGGCACCGGCCATCCCAAGGAGATCTGGCGCTTCGACACCAACACGGAGAACATTCTGATTCGCTACGACCAACTGCGCTATCACCTCATCCCCTACATTTACTCAGTTTCGTGGATGGTGACGCATGACGGCTACACGATGATGCGGCCGCTGGTGATGGATTTTCAATCGGACACCAACGTGTTCAATATTCCGGATCAATATATGTTCGGTCCGGCGCTGATGCCGTGTCCGGTGACCGTTGCCGGGGCGACGAATCGGAATGTTTATCTGCCATCGGGTACAACCTGGTATGACTTTTGGACCGGCCAGACCCACGCCGGCGGCCAGACCGTCAGCGCGGCGGCACCGGTTGACAAGCTGCCGATTTATGTGCGTGCCGGTTCCATCATCCCTTACGGCCCGGCGATTCAATACGCAATGCAAACCAACGACCCGATTGAACTTCGCGTCTATCGTGGCGCAAACGGCAATTTCACGCTCTACGAGGATGAAGGCGACAACTACGATTACGAAAAGGGGGCATACGCCACAATCCCGATTGTATGGAACGAAGCGACGCAAACCCTCACCATCGGCAAACGCTCAGGCACGTTTCCCGGCATGCTGAAAGATCGCACGTTCAACATCGTCTGGGTCTCGGACAGCCGCGGCGTGGGAATTCCTTCCACTGCAAAGCCGGATGCGGTGGTTCATTACCACGGTGCGGCTGTGAAAATTTTCAATCCGCGATAATTCCAATGAAATTTCATCAACCGACATGGAACAGGGAAGTCTGGCAAAATAAATCTGAAAAATTCCGTCAATAAAAAGTTCTATGAAACGATAACGCACACATCATTCTGCTCACCCTGATCGCCACGCTGGGCGGACTGCTCTTTGGCTACGACACGGCGGTCATGTCCGGCGCCGTTGGCAGCCTGCGGGCCTATTTTATTGATCCCCTCGACCTTGCCCCGGACTTGGCCAATTCCCTGTGGGGAATTGTCAGTTCCAGCGCGCTGATCGGTCGTATCAGCCCGCGCACGGTGGAAATACACGTTTCAGAAATCCTGGCTGAGTTTAAGGCTGACAATCGGGCCACGGCCATCCTCGCCGCAATGGAATTTTGCGCGGCAACGAACGCGGCCTAACAAAATGCGCTTTCGGTTCCCACCTCGCCGAAATAAGAGTCCGCGCGTCATTTCCGTCCTGCCGAGCTTTTGCCATGTACCAGGATGCCGTTATCTTGTGCGTTCAGCCGTAACCGGGAGCGGCAGCGGAAGAACATTCGGGGCCGACGTGCGGGAAAAAACGACTTTCCGGGCCATGTCCGTGGAATGCGAGTCGGGCAAGTGGCCATAGGTCTTCATCGCCAGCGCGCCGCCATCTTTATGACCGAGCCAGCGTGAAACCGTAGGAATGTCCACGCCAACAGCTTCAGCCTGGCGGTGCTGAACACATTTGTTTCAGTTCTCGCGATAGAGCTTGCCGTCCACTTTGACTCTGCCGTAAAATGCTTCTGTGCTGACATATTGCGGCAAGTTTGGAACTTTTGGAAGCGAATGCCATTTGCCATCTGGTGACAGGTTGGCCTGGCGGTTGGCGGCTGCCGTTTTCCCGGCCCGATTTGTGTCATTTATTTGCGCTTTCATCGCCGCAAATGGGATACAAAAGCTGGATGCAAACGGAAAATTGCCTTCCAAAAATCTGTTGTAAGCCGTTTATTTTTAGCTATTTGCCTCGGTAGCTCAATTGGTAGAGCAGTTGACTCTTAATCAATTGGTTTGGGGTTCGAGTCCCCACCGGGGCACCACCGCTTTTGTTGGGTTTTCTGCATGTTTCCCGCCTGGCTATTGATTTTCATCTCAGTTTCGGCGGGTCCACTCAAATACTGTAGAGG
>JBOHXA010000289.1:0-7166 GCA_050737335.1 Limisphaerales bacterium
ACCTTTAAATACTCGAACTTAAAATTGGTCAAAGGAGATGATTCAAACCCGGCAATCGTCACCGCTCAAGTTGATATTGAAAACACAGGCAAAGTTCCGGGCGCCGAAATCGCCGAACTCTACGTGCATGAACGGAAGCCCCATTTGTTCCGGCCCGAGAAGGAATTAAAAGGATTCAAACGGGTCTTCCTGCAACCGGGTCAAAAGGAAACCGTTGCCATACCTCTGGGTAAGACGGCCTTTGCCTATTACGATCCGGCCAGAAAGAGTTGGGTGGCGCAAAAAGACCAATTTCGCATTCTTCTGGGCAGTTCGTCCAAAGATATTCGCTTAAGCGCGAAATTTAATCTGCCGGAAACATTAACGTTAAATTAATTCCAATGTGTCCCCCCATTGCACCGTTTCAACGTTTTAGCGTTTCAACGCTTTTAGCCCTTTGCCTGCTCCTGGCCGGCTGCCAACTCCGCTCAACTCCCCGCCGCCATGCCTCCGTCGCCACGCTCAATACCACCCCGCAGGCCGTTCTCGACGTCATGCAGCGGGTGGCGGATTGGCAACTGGCTCATCCGTCAAAGTATAAGCTCACGGATTGGACCTGCGCCGCCGGCGACGCCGGTTTCATGGCTCTGGCCGGCATTTCCGGCGATCCCAAATACCGCGACGCCATGCTCGCACTGAGTGAAACGAACGGGTGGCAATTGGGTCCCCGAAAATACATGGCCGACGATCAAGCCATCGGACAAACATACACGGAACTTTATTTCCTCTATCGGGACCCAAAAATGATCGAGCCTATGCGCAAAAAGTTTGATTGGATTCTCGCTCATCCCTCCACTGCCGCCAGCCTGGACTTCAGGCAGCGGCACGGCAGAGCCACGGAATTGTGGAGTTGGTGCGATTCGCTGTTTATGGCGCCTCCAGCATGGGTTCGCCTATACGCGGCCACAGGAGACGAACGATACATGGATTTTGCCGTCACGAATTGGTGGCGCACGACCGATTATCTGTATGACACAAACGAGCATCTCTATTATCGCGACAGCACCTTCTTCAAAAAGCGTGAGGCAAACGGCCAAAAGGTTTTCTGGGGCCGCGGCAACGGCTGGGTCATGGGCGGTCTGGTCCGAATGCTTCAATATCTGCCTATGAACCAGCCGGACCGCCCGCGTTTTGAAAAGTTGTTCAAGGACATGGCTGCGAAAATCGTGTCACTTCAGCAGCCGGATGGTCTTTGGCATTCGAGCCTGCTGGACCCGGCGAACTATCCGATTAAGGAAACCAGCGGTTCGACCTTTTTCACTTATGCGCTCGCCTGGGGCGTTAATCAGAAGCTATTGGACCGCGCCGCTTACGAACCGGCCGTCCAGAAAGCGTGGACTGCCCTCGTCGGCTGCGTGGATGCCCGCGGCAAATTGACTCACGCGCAACCGGTTGGCGCGGACCCTAAAAAATTCAATCCCGATTCCACTGAAATTTATGCGGTCGGCGCATTTTTGCTGGCCGGGAGCGAGGTTTATCGGATGGCGGTCTTGCAAAACACGCTCGCAGATTATTCACATTCACACCACACCATCAGACACCTCCAATTCACCGTAACGAATCCCGCGGATTTTCGCCGTGACGGGGAAACAGTCGAAATTGTGACCCGTGAATTTTCGCGCTCCGGGACAAGCTCCCTGGACATGCTAAGATGGAATGCCCACGGAATAGCCGTTATGGACGGAATATCTTCACGCATTTTGGATTCGCAATTGGAAAGGATGCCGTTTGACGCCGAAGGAACGCGCGGCAACATTGCTGAAAAATTACTCTTCCAGGTTGACCTTGCCCCGCACGAAACTCGCACCTATTACATTTTAGACGCCTCAGCTCTGGCCGCCGTCCCGCAACCAATCACCAAGACCTTCGCGGGTTATGTGCCCGAGCGGCATGACGATTTCGCGTGGGAAAGCGATCGCATCGCGCATCGAATGTATGGCCCGGCGCTGGAGACATGGAAAGCCGAGCCGCTGACCGACAGCGGCATTGATGTCTGGGTCAAACGCACGCGCGATCTCGTCGTGAACCGGATGTATGCCACCATGAACTTTTTCGATACGAACGGCCCTTCGCAGGACGATTATAAGGTCGGCCATACGCGGGGTTGCGGCGGATTGGGAATTTGGAGCGGCGGCAAACTTCATGTTTCCAAAAACTGGCGCGCGTGGAAAATAATCACGACCGGGCCGATTCGGTCTGAATTTGAACTCACTTACGACGCATGGGACGCGGGCAATGGCCGGATGGTTTCTGAAACCAAACGAATCAGCATTGACGCCGGCTCCAATCTAAGCCGGGTGGACAGCACATTCAGCAGCGATGACCGCTCTCCGCTTGAAGTCGGCGTTGGCCTGGCTGAGCGGCCTGGGGACAATGTTTTCGTATCAGACGATTCGCCGGAAATTGATTCATGGCAAAACAGCACGGCAAAGGGTTTGGTCGCGCAGAATCAAGGCGCCGGTTCAATGACTTATTGGCAACCGCAGGATTTTGCAAAAGGGGTTATCGGCACGGCCATCGTTTTGCCCGCAAACAGCATTGGAATGTTTACCAACGACGACCCAAATTTGCCTCTGTCCAAATTTGCGCCGCCAAAGCACACCATGACCGAAGGCCAGCCGGGACTGCGCAGTTTACTAGCCATCGCTCCGGCGCAAGTGGGCGTCCCGTTCGTGTATTACATTGGCGCGGGCTGGAGTGAAAGCGGTGATTTTCCCACCGCTGCTTCATGGAACGATTACATCCGCCGCTTCATCGAGTGCCGAGAGCAGCCTTTGCAGGTGAAGTATCCAATGCCAAATGGAAGAGAAAATTGATCTTCGCGTTTACGGCAATCCTTCGCTGCCAGCGTTGGTTTATCTGCCCGGCTTGCATGGCGATTGGACGCTCATCAGCGGTTTCCGGGCAGCTGTGGCAGGGCACGTTCATTTTGTCGAAATGACTTATCCACGCACGCTTACCTGGTCGTTGGATGACCATGCCTCCGCGATTGAAGAGGAATTATCGAAAGCCGGTATCACCCGCGGCTGGCTTATCGGCGAATCATTTGGTTCACAGCCCATGTGGACGTTGATTGCCCGCGAAAAATTTCGAGTCCAAGGCGCGGTGCTGGCCGGCGGGTTCGTACGGTATCCCGGTCAACAACTCCTCCGGACGCTGGACAAGCTGACGGTGGGCGCCCTCTCATTCCTTTTTGTGACAGTGATGTTCGGTTACGCGCGAATTGCCCGCTTCCGCTACCGTCGTTCGCCCCAAACGCTGGCGACGTTGAATGAGTTTCTCGCCCGCCGACGCGAGCCGATGGACCGGCCGGCCGCGCAACACCGGCTGCATTTGGTTGCCGAAAATGACGCGCGCACAACGGCTATGACGACACACATTCCACTTTTCGGACTGACGGGCCTGATTGATCCGATCGTGCCCTGGCCAGCCGTTCGCCGCTGGTTGAAGCGAAACTCTCCGGCTTTGCGCGATTACCGAATTGTCCGCCGCGCGGACCATGTCGTCCTGACGACGGCGAGTAAAGAATCGGCCAGGTGGGTTTTGGAGTGGATGCAATCGCCCGTTCGAGATTGAGATGGCACGGGCAAATCCAGTCATGCCTATAACTTCACGATTGACCTTTAACCCAAACGTGCAAGATTCAAATCATAAATCGTAAATCGTAAATTTTTATGACGCGCAAACAGGTTCTCGACCTCTATTTTTTGGATGCCCGGCATAAGCTGATTGAAATCGCCGCGTTTCTCGATCGCGCGGAACGGGCCGCCGGCACGGACGATTTTCGAATGAAAGCATTCCGCGCGGCGCTTGGCAAATTGTCCGGCAGCGGCCAACATCGGGCCAAAGGCGTCCTTCTGGCCTTTAGCGATCACTCAACTGCACCTATTGATAAAGCGCCCGGAAAAGGCGCCGTCGGCGCCGCGATACTTTAAACATCTCGACTCCACCACCTTCCGTGCGCTACATCGAACCTCATGCCCACATGGTCAGCCGTGTTACTGATGATTACGAACGCATGGCTTTGGCCGGCTGCCAAGCCGTCTGCGAGCCTGCTTTTTGGGCGGGTTTTGACAGAAGCGCCGCACAGGGCTTTTTTGATTATTTCAGCCAACTGACAGAACATGAGCCAAAGCGTGCCGCGAAATTCGGCCTGAAACATTTCTGCTGGCTCTGCATTAATTCCAAGGAGGCTGAAGATGTCAAGCTCGCCGAAGAAGTCATCGCGCTGGTTCCAAAGTTTTTGGATCGCCCCAACGTTCTGGGCATCGGCGAAATTGGTCTAAACAAAAATTCACAAAACGAAATGAAAGTGCTGGAGATGCAAGTTGAGCTGGCGGCCGTCCATAGTCAGTTGATCCTTGTCCATACTCCGCACCTCGAGGATAAACTTAAGGGCACAAAACTCATTCTGGATGTCCTGAAGAATGACCGCCGCATCCGGCCAGGCCGCGTCATCATTGACCACGTCGAGGAGCACACTGTCGAAATGGTTTTAGACGCGGGCATGTGGGCGGGCATGACGCTTTATCCGGAAACCAAATGCACCCCGGCGCGGGCGATAGATATTTTAGAAAACTACGGCGATGAACGGCTTTGGCTCAATAGCGCGTGCGATTGGGGCGCGAGCGACCCCCTGGCCGTGCCAAAAACGGCCCTGGAAATGAAACGCCGAGGCCACCTGGATCGCGCCATCCAGAAGGTCATCCTTGAGAATCCGAAAGCTTTCCTGGGCCAATCAAAGCATTTCAGACTGTGAGTCCCGGTATTCAGCATCCAAGACCTGGAAGATGGTCCGCGTTGTGTCGCGCATCAAGCACGGGCGACGATGCCACGCGGCGCGGATTGCCTCAGTGCGCCCAAATCGTTCCGCAAGAACTTACGGGCATGAACTGGTTGTTGCCGATGCATTGCAGTTCAACGGCCGAGCCCTGTCCTCCGCTGATATAACCGCTGGTCCCCGCCGTCGAAGCACTTTGCGTGACAGCGCCCCCGTAATAAATTCCATATAAGCCGCTGGTGGTCAGTGTATTGTCAATGCCGGCGGCGAGAGTAGTTCCAGTCGAAGACGCCGTCACACAGGACCAATGCGCCGTGATCGTGTTGTTGGTCTCCCAGGTGTTACCCCAATTGCTTGACGTATAGATGCCTCCTCCATTCGCGACGGCGACCAGCTTGCTCCCATCCGAAGATGAAGCTATACCAGCCCATGCCGCGGACGATGGAAGGCTGGGCATGGCGAGCTGTGTCCAGCTTGTTCCGGAATTCGTTGAAATGTAAACGCCGTTGTCGTTGTTGGTATATACGGCAATGATCTTGTTCCCATCCGCGGACGAAGCGATGGAAGCCCAGTGTTCGCTCGGCGCGTTGCCCGCCGTTCCCCAATTTGCCCCGTAATTGCTGGAATCATAGATATAACCGGGGTTGCAGGCAGCGTACATTTGACTCCCGTTCGCCGACAACGCGAAGGCGCTCCAATCGCCGGTTATGTACGCGCTGCCGCTTGAATTTTTTCCATCGCCCCAGCTTCCACTGATTCCGCCATTTGCCGAAACTAAAATATCGCTGCCGTAAGCGCCCGTGAGCAGATAATTACCATTTGGCGACGACGCAATGCCGTACATCGGATAAGCGACAGACCCCGCGGATTGCCACGACGCGCCGGAATTCGTCGAAATATAAATTCCGTTGTCACTGGCGACCGCGGCCAGCCTGGTGCCCGCGGCTGAAGAGGCGACCCCGGTCCACGCGATTGCGGATCCGCCTGAACTCCATGACCGGCCCGAATCTGTTGAAGTATAGAGACCGCTGCTATAACCGGCGGCGACCATTCTGGTGCCGTCAGACGACGACGCAATTGACGTCCAATTCAAAGCAGAGGCATCGCTCTGGTACCACGTTTGCCCAAAGTTTAAGAAGTTTCCAATAATGGATTGGCCGGCGACTTGCGTCAGTTGCCAGCCAGTCGCCCCGGCGCATGCAATGCGCACAATGTCGCCGGCGTTGGCCGTTGCGGGCAACGTGACTGTCACAAGCTGGGAGTTCGTCAATAGATAGCCGTGGTCAACCGAAGCGGCGACCGCCGTGCCCGGGACCACAACCCATCCAACCAGGCCGTTGCCAAAAAAACTGCCGGAAAAACTGTTTCCCAGGTTATTGAACGTGTTCACCCCGCTGAAGGTCTGGTTGCCGTTTACATACGCCGCGTTTGGGGGCATTTGCGAATCGGTCAGGACGCCGATGAGGTTCGTTGTGCTTACGTTCGTTAAAGCGCCGCCGTTGCCGCTGAATGTGCCGGCGAAAAGGTTGGCGCCATTGGTCAGCGTCACCGTATTCGTATAGCCGGCAAACGCGGTTTGCGGTAACGTTCCGCTTAATTGCGACGCGGGCAGTTGGCCCAGCAGGTTGCTCGACGAATTGGCAAAGATCGCATAGGGCGTCGGCAGGACCGGTTGCAGCGGCTGCAGAACGGTAAAATTGATTTGATTGTTAGTGGCGACGGCAATCTGCAGCCAGTAATTTGAGCCGGTAAAAACGCCCGGACCAAAATCGAGAATGGTCGTAAAGAAACCGTTGTCCACCGCCACATTAAAATTGGTTAATGAGCCGGTTGCGGGTATTCCGTTGGTTACGGCGGTGTAGAGCGTGAATTTAAAATTATAATTTCCGTTGGCCAGGGACCCCCCGCTGGAAAGCTGGCCCTGATACAAAAACGCCGTCCCCTGGCCTAAAGCAGTATGGCGCATGAAAAACAGGAAAAAGCCGGCAACCAGGGAAAAACAAACGCGTTTGGCATTCATTTTGACATTCTTACAGCCCCGCCGGTCAAATTCAATTGTCAAATTTAGTCAAAGTCCGGGTAAAATAAACTTGAGAAGTTCTTGCGGCGAGGCAGTCTAATGTTCACGTTGAGTTGAATCTGGCATGCAGCTTGCAAAAGCCGTGCCCTATGACAATGACTTCGCCGGAGACAGAATTCATTAGTATATTGGGGGCCGCCGATAAATCCGCTCCATCGCGGATTTCGTCACGGTCGCTTCCGGAATTGCTGCCCATTCTTGGGCTTTCGGACATTGTCATTTTTCCGGGGGCAGTGGTTCCGCTGTTGGTCGAGACCGGTTCAAGCC
>JBOHXA010000290.1:0-7851 GCA_050737335.1 Limisphaerales bacterium
CCAGTTTGGTGCGCAGCAACCGGCCCAATTGCGTTCTGGCCCTTCCACTGTCACCCGGCTGTGACGGCGCAGCAGTTTCCACCGCATGTTTTTGAGATGGGCCGCTTGGGTATGATGTTGAGATCGCAGCCGCCCACTCTCGTCGCGACGGACCTGATCCAGGGCCTGATTCAAATGAGAGGCAATGTGGTAGCAATCCAGCACGTGGAGGGCTTGGCCGACGCTGGCCGCCGGAACGTTCAGATAGGGGCTTCCACATGTCGCTGCAAACAAAGCGCAAACCTTGGACCACCTCACAGTGCGGTCCGGTCAGCAGAGACCGCGGCGTACGACGTCGCAGAGGGTCTGTGCCTGTCGGCACGGGGGTCTCTCGCCGTTGTTCAGGACTGACACGGCTGTTCCCAGTACGTAAACTGACCCGATGCAGGAATTTTCCACGCTTGATGGGGCCATTCTCGTTGACAAGCCCGCGGGGCCGACGTCGCATGACATCGTGGATGCCATTCGCCGCAAGTTTGGCATAAGGAAGGTCGGGCATTGCGGGACGCTTGACCCCGGCGCCACCGGACTTCTCATCATTGTTCTGGGCCGCGGCACCAAGCTCTCGGAAAAATTGATGGGCGATGACAAGGTCTATGAAGGCACGATACACTTTGGGGTGACGACAAATTCACATGATGCCGATGGCGAAGCGCTGGAAACAAAGCCCGTCCCGCCGCTAACGTTGGAACATCTTAACGAAATGGCCGGGCGGTTTGTCGGCGACCAGATGCAGACCCCGCCGATGGTTTCGGCCATCAAAAAGAACGGTGTGCCGCTCTACAAGCTGGCGCGAAAAGGGCTGGAAGTGGAACGCGAGCCGCGGCTGGTCCATATCTACAATTTCCGGTTTACATTCTATGTCGAGCCAAAGGGCGAATTCCGCCTGGCATGCACCAAGGGAACTTATGTGCGAAGCGTCGCGCATGAACTGGGACAAATCATCGGCTGCGGCGCGCATCTATCGGCGCTGCGCCGGAGCGTTTCAGGCAAATTTGACGTGGCGGACGCCGCGCCGTTGGACGCGATTTTGAAAATGACGACATCGGAATTGGAAAAAAGGGTGGTTCCATTTCTGAAACTGGCGGCATGAGATTTACCAGCCGGAAGCCTGCCATGCGTTTATCACCTTTTCCATGAACATCATTCGCGCCGCGAGGGATTTGAAGACCGGGCGCAAACCGGTTTGTCTTGCCATTGGCTTCTTTGATGGTGTCCACCTCGGACATCAACAAATCATTCGCCACACCATAGCCGATGCGCGCCAACACGATGGCGTGGCAATGGTCCTGACGTTTGACAAGCACCCGAATGCCGTCGTGGCGCCGGAGAAGGCTCCGCCACTAATTTATTCTCTCGCGCAAAAATTGAGAGCCATCGAATCGCTGGGAGTCGAACACACTCTCCTGATTGAGTTCGACCTGCCCTTCAGCCGGCAAACGGGCGAAGCCTTCATTCGAGGCCTGAGCCGTGATTTCGGCGATATTCACAGTATCTGCGTGGGCGCGGATTTTGTTTTCGGCCACAAGCGCGGCGGCAACGTGGTCTTGCTGAAGTTCCTCGGCAAGGAATTGCATTTTCACGTCCATGGGCTGAGCGCTGTGGCGCTGGATGGCCAGGCGGTCAGCAGCACGCGCGTTCGCGAGGCCATTCGCGCCGGGAATTTGGATGACGCGAACCAAATGTTGGGACGGCCTTATGCCGCCTGCGGCAAAGTGGTCCAGGGTGACAAACGAGGCCGCGATTTGGGGTTTCCGACGGCGAACCTTGACGTCACGGGTCTGGTGCTCCCGCCAAACGGAGTTTATTCCGCCATAACGCGCGTGGATCGCCGGCTGTACCGCGTGGCGCTGAATATCGGGGTCCGTCCGACCCTTTTGTCGGAGCGGCGTTTGCAGGTGGAAGCCCATCTTCTGGACTTTGACGGCGATCTTTACGGTCGGGAACTGGAAATTGAAATCGGCGACCGGTTGCGTCAGGAAAAAAAATTCAGATCGCTCGATGAACTAAAGGAACAAATCGCGCGGGACGTGGGCGCGGTGAGAGGGCGGGGATAAATTCCGCTCTCGGTTGCAGGTGTAAAAGCGAGGGTTGGCGCATTTTCAGCTTTTCTACTTTGAACAGAGAGTTAATTTAGTTGTCCATTTTTTAAAATTCAAACAATGAACACAGGTATTTCCGCAATTAACGAAGCGGTCAAGGAAGCGGGAGCGTTCACGCATCCGCTATTTAACGAACTGGGCAAAGTAATCGTGGGTCAAACCTATTTGACCGAACGCCTGGTGATTGGTTTGCTGGCGAATGGTCACGTGCTGCTGGAGGGTGTGCCGGGCCTGGCCAAGACGCTGGCCGTCAAATCGATGTCCTCGTGCATCAATGTCAAGTTTTCCCGTCTGCAATTCACCCCGGATATGCTGCCGGCGGACGTGATCGGGACCCAAATTTATAATCCCCAATCGGGAGGATTTACCACCCGTAAAGGCCCAATTTTTGCAAATCTGATTTTGGCGGATGAAATCAACCGCGCCCCTGCCAAAGTGCAAAGCGCGTTGCTCGAAGCCATGCAGGAAAAGCAGGTCACCATTGGCGAACAGACGTTTCAATTGGGCGAGCCGTTCCTTGTGTTGGCCACGCAAAATCCCATCGAACAGGAAGGAACGTATCCTTTGCCAGAAGCGCAGGTGGACCGGTTCATGTTGAAATTGAAAATCGGCTATCCGACACGGGATGAAGAGCGAAAAATCCTTGATTTGATGGCTAAAACCAGCGGCACTCCTTCAACGACGGCGGTCGTGGATTCCAAAGATATTCTTAAGGCGCGCGCGGTCATCAACGACATTTATGTGGACGACAAGGTGAAGGATTACATCGTGGATTTGGTCTGCGCGACGCGCGAGCCGGACAAATACAGGATCGCCGTGGACGAATTCATTCAGTTAGGCGCGTCGCCACGGGCGACGATTGCGCTCACACTTGCGGCCAAGGCGTTTGCATTTCTCAAAGGCCGCGGGTATGTAACACCGCAGGACGTCAAGAGCATCGGCATGGACGTGCTTCGGCATCGCGTGGCCATTACGTACGAGGCGGAGGCCGAGGAAAAGACGAGCGAATCGGTCATTCAGAAAATTTTTGATGAACTGCCGGTGCCGTGAGGCATTCGAAATATGAAAGTTCCCGGATTGCGAAGCTCATTCGAGAAGGTGGGAGGCATCGTTTTTTTTGGACGAATGCTCGACAAAATCCATTTGCATGCGCAAGGAAGATTGCCTGCCGATTATAATCTGGGTTGTGGATTCGACGGCCGGTGCGTCCGGTTCCTGCGCGTTGATTATGACGCGCTTGCCAAATGCGCGCTGAAAGGCGGGACCGCTGAGGTAATGCTGGAATGGTGCTTTCAAACAGGCCGCCGTCCGAGTGAAGAGGAAATCCTGGTGTGGAATGCCTTCCTGACCAAACGCGGCTGGCGCGATGAAGTGAGCGAGGAATTGCAAATGGAAAAGGAAAAGCGCGGTTTTGGCCATCGGGACGATATCCAGACCTTCTTCGATTTCCACAAAGCTGACGAATTGGAAGATTGATATGATCCCCCGTGAAATTCTCAAAAAAATCCGGCAAATCGAAATCCGCACAAACCGCCTCGTGACCGAATCGCTGGCCGGCGCCTATCACAGCGTCTTCAAGGGCCAGGGAATGAATTTTGATGAGGTTCGGGAATATCAGCCCGGCGATGATGTGCGCTCGATTGATTGGAACGTGACGGCGCGGATGAACCATCCGTTTATTAAAAAATTCGTGGAGGAACGCGAACTCACACTCATGCTTTTGGTGGATGTGAGCGGTTCGGGCCTTTTCGGCTCGCGCGCCCAGTCCAAGCGTGAGATGGCCGCCGAGATCGCCTCCGTGCTGGCGTTCTCGGCCATTCGCAATAACGACAAGGTGGGTCTGCTGCTCTTCACCGATGAAGTGGAAAAGTTCATTCCGCCCCGCAAGGGCCGCGGCCATGTGTTGCGGGTCATTCGCGAGGTCCTGTTTTTTGCGCCGCGGCGCCGGGGAACCGATTTGGTCCACGCGCTCGAGTTCATGGGCCGGGTTTTGCCGCACCGTTCGATTGCGGTGATCATTTCGGACTTTCAAACCCCGCAAAGCTCGGGCGCGCTGCCTCTGCCCCTCCAGACCGCATTGCGCATGGCCAATCGGCGGCACGACGTCGTGACCGTCCAAATTACGGACCGTTACGAAATGGAGTTGCCGGCACTGGGGCGCCTTACATTCGAAGACGCTGAAACAGGGGAGATTTTGGAGATCAATACGGCTGATGCGGCCGGCCGCGACGCGTTTGCTGTACGCCGAAAAAAACAGATGTCAGAGCTGACGCGCCAATTCCGATCCTCAGGAATAGACTCGATCCAGCTATATACCGACGAAGCGTACAGCGCGGCGCTTGGCAGCTTTTTTGAAACCAGGGAACAGCGGAGATTCAGAGGATGAATGGGACGAACGACATTCGCGATATTAAGCCGCCCATTGACATTCCGAACGTTTTGGAATGGTTGTGGCCCGTTGTGGCCGTACTGGCGCTTGCGGCCATCGCCTGGATCGCGTGGAAATTATGGAGAAGGTACCGCCTGAAGGCCGCCGTCGCTCCCCGGGTTCCGGCGCATATCCGCGCCAAAGACGCGCTGCAAAAGGCCCTGGAACTCATCGGCCAGCCCAAAGAGTTTTGCATCCTGGTTTCGGACACCGTGCGGCGTTATCTCGAAGAGCGATTTGCCTTTCATGCGCCGGAGCGCACCACCGAGGAATTTTTGCGCGAACTGAGCGAAACGGATTTGTTGAGCGCGGCCCAAAAGGAAAGCCTCGGACAATTTCTGGAAAATTGCGACCTCGTCAAATTCGCCAAATATGAGCCGGCGGAAAGCGAATTACGGGAATTGCATGCGTCCGCCGTCCGGCTCGTCGAAGAAACCGAGGCGGCGGAAAATTCAAACGCGCCATCGCGCGCGCCAGTCCAAGAACCAGTGATTCACACATCGTAATGTTTGCGCACCCCTATTACCTGGCGCTCCTGGCGCTCTTGCCTTTGTTGGCCTGGCTCAAAGGCAAACGCGGCGCGCCGCCGGCGTTTTTGTATTCGTCCCTCAATTTGGTGGAAGGATTGACAGGAGTGCGGCGGTCGCGTTCGGGACGGCTACTGGCCGCATTGCGCTGGCTCGCCCTGGCGGCCTTTATCGTCGCGCTCGCGCAACCGCGCTTGACTAAAAGCACCACGCAGGTCAAAGCCAGCGGCATTGACATCGCCGTGGCGTTGGACTTGTCCGGAAGCATGAACACGCGTGATTACACAGTGGATGGCCAGGGTGTCAGCCGTTTTGACATCGCCAAATCGGTTCTCAAAAAATTTGTGGCTGAACGGCCGGATGATCGAATTGGACTGGTCGTTTTCGCGGCGCAGGCATTTATCGCCGCTCCCATGACGTTGGACCACGATTACCTGCTCGATAACATTGAACGGCTTGAAATCGGCACCATTAATTCAGATGCCACAGCCATCGGCGACGGCATTACCACGGCTTTAAACCGGCTGCGCAACATTAAAGCCAAAAGCAAAATCATTGTCCTGATGACCGACGGCGCGAATAATTCAGGACGAATTGATCCCATTACCGCCGCTGATGCCGCCCAGGCCCTGGGCGTAAAAATCTATACGATCGGCCTGGGCAACCGTGAAATCGTCGAGCGCATGGGATTGCCATCCGGATTTTTGCCGGACGAGGATACGCTCCGACAAATCTCAAAAATTACCGGAGGCCAATTTTATCGCGGAGACAACAGCCAAAAGCTGCGGAAAATCTATGATGAGATTAACAAGATGGAAAAGACCGAAGCCGTTGTGAACAAATACACGCAATTCAGGGAATTTTTCCCCTGGCTGCTCGGTGGCGGCATGGGGCTCTTGGCGCTGGAAATCGTGCTGGCGCAAACCGTTTTCAGGAGGCTGCCATGAAAGCATCCGGGAACCGCCGCGCGCGACAGGAAATGTAATAATGCATTGGGAATATCCATATCTGGCCTGGCTGACGCTGGTGATTGCGCCGGCGCTGGGGCTATTTTTTTGGTGGCGCGAGCGGGCCCGCCAGAAAATCGTGTCTCAATTCATTGAAGCGCGCTTGCTGTCGGCCTTGACCGTCGGCATTTCGCCCGCTCGCCGGAAGATGCGAAATACACTTTTAGTCCTGGCTGCGGTGCTTTTGATTTTGGCGCTGGCCAGGCCGCAATGGGGGTTTGATTTGCAGGAAGTGCAACAAAGCGGCGTGGACATTGTTGTAGCTGTTGATACCTCCAAATCCATGCTTGCTCAGGACATTGCCCCGGACCGGCTCGAACGCGCAAGACTCGCGGCGCTGGAACTGATGCAGGACGCCCAATCAGACCGTCTCGGCCTGGTCGCCTTTGCGGGCGAGGGGTTCCTGGAATGCCCGCTGACGGTGGATGACACCGCCTTCGAGCAAAGTGTCCAGGCCCTGGACGTCAATTCCGTTTCCGAAGGCGGAACCGCCATCGCCAATGCCATTGAAGCCGCCTGCACCGCCTTCAAGGAAAATGGCAGTTACAAAGTCCTGGTACTGCTCACCGACGGGGAAGACAACGTCAACGAAGCCGCCGCGCTCCAAGCGGCCAAAAACGCGGCCAAAGTCGGCGTGAAGATTTTCACAGTCGGTATCGGCACCACGCAAGGCTCATTGATCCGTATTACCGGCCCGGACGGAAATCCTGACTACGTTCGCGACGCCAACGGTAATGTGGTTAAAAGCCATTTGAATCCGACATTGCTTCGGCAAATTGCCGGCGCCACAGGGGGGTTTTACCTGCCCATGGTTGGCGCCGATACCATGGATGTCCTGTACGATCGGGGCATTGCGCCGCTGCCTAAATCAACCAACAATGAAAAAAAGATTCGGCAGTATCACGAACAATTTCAATGGTTTCTGTTGCCGGCTATCGTGCTTTTGATCGCCGAAATTCTGTTGCCCGAGCGTAAAAAGTCGCCTGGCAAGCCTGGCGGGGGCCCGGGCGCGTTGCACGCCTTTGGCAGCGGGGCGGAGCGCGCTGAAACGCCTGCGGTCAAACCTGCTGAGACCCCGCCGGTGATTAACGTTCCGCCATCGGCCATCGCGCTGCTTATTGCTCTCGTACTGCCGCCGCTTGCCGCCGCTGCTTCACCGGCGAGCGCTTTAAATGACTATAACTCCGGCAATTTTACCAACGCCCTGGAGGAGTATTCGCACCTAGCGAACATCCGCACCAACGATTTGCGGCTGATTTTTGACGCGGGCGACGCGGCCTACCGAGCTACAAATTATGATTTGGCGGCGGATCTATTCGGGCAGGTCGCCTTGTCGCCGGACATCAATCTTCAACAAAAAGCCTATTACAACCTTGGCAACACCCAATTCCAAATCGCGAAACAAGCCGGGGACCTTGACACCCTCCAATCGGGATTGGAAACGGCAGAAAAGAGTTATGCGCGAGCCGTGGATTTAAATACCAACGATGCCGATGCCGTGCATAATTTAGGACTGACTAAAGACACCATCGAGAGAATTAAGGAAATCCGCGCAATCCTGCGTCGGGCCAAAATGGAAGCGGACCGGGACGTGCAGCGCGCCGAATTTCATCGCGCATTGGAAATCATGGCGCCGCTCCAAAGCCGGCTGAAAAACAGCATCGCCGGCAAGCAGTTTCAGGATTTCACAAAACGATTAGGACAAATTGATGAGATTGCCAATCCTCATAATCATTAGTGTGTTTTTG
>JBOHXA010000291.1:0-1956 GCA_050737335.1 Limisphaerales bacterium
ATTTCCAATTGGGCAAAGGAGACGGACAATCTCGCACCGTGGCAGCGCAGTCTTGCGTTCAGTCTAGGCAAACTGGCTTCAAGACAGAAACCGCCAAGCCCAAAACAGGCTGCCCAAGGTGTCAAAATTATTGACGAGGCCCAACGTCTTGGCTTCAAAAACGAAGGTTAGTTTCGTGCCAGATGTATTCACCAACGCAAAGCGTTCCGAAGTGATGTCACGCATTCGCGGACGCGGCAACAAGGCCACGGAAATTGCACTCGCCCGCCTTCTGCGGCGAAACAAAACAACCGGCTGGCGGCGACATCCTGCTATCTTTGGGAAACCCGACTTTGTTTTTCGCCGTGAACGGATTCTCATTTTTGTGGATGGATGCTTTTGGCATGGCTGTCCGAGGCATTCAAACGTGCCGGTAAATAATCGGGAGTTTTGGGAAAAGAAACTTACGGCGAACAAGCTGCGTGATCGCCTTGTGACAAAAACATTACGTCGCCAGGGATGGCTTGTAATTCGTGTTTGGGAACACGACCTTGCTGCGAATGGAGCGTATCCGTGTTACTAACCCCGACTAGTCAAAGCCAGGGAAGGTGTGGGAAAGTTGGGGCATGGAAAACACATCGAGTCTTCGTCCGCGTCGGACGGCAGCGCAACGCGCGCAAATTCTCCACGACTATCGGCAGAGTGGCTTGACGCAAAAGGCCTTTGCCGCGCAAGCCGGCGTCGGTTACTCCACCTTGAGTTCCTGGATTCGCAAGGCCGCCGGCCAAAGTGGCGATGCGCCCCAGTTTATCCCGGTGCCCAATTTATTGCCGGGCGCGGGCGCGATTTCTTACCGGATCGAGTTTGGCCGGGGACTGAGCGTAGCGGTGGCTTCGGGCTTCCAGGCCCGGGAACTGAGTGCGCTGTTGCAAGTCGTCCAACGGCTATGATGCCGGTGGGTCCGGCCACGCGCATCTTTCTGGCCGCCGGGGCGACTGATCTGCGCAAGAGTTTCGAGGGGTTGAGCGATTTGGTAAGCCACCATTTCCAGAGCGATCCCTTGAGCGGGCATCTCTATGTCTTTACCAATCGCAAACACAACCGGATCAAGTTGCTTTACGCCGACGGCACAGGCGTTTGGGTCTGCGCCAAGCGGCTGTGCGGTCGGGGCACCTTCGCCTGGCCCAAAACCGCCGAGCCGGGCGCCTTGGAGATTCTGGCGGCCGAACTGACCCTGTTGCTCAGCGGCATTGACCTGGAAAAGACCCGCACCCGGGACTGGTGGCGCAAGGCGGCCTGAGTTGGAAAAAAGTGAAAATAAATTAAAATAAGTATTGACTGTATCGCTAATACAATGTATAAGCATGTCGCATTAAATGATTGCGCTCGAAAATCTGCCCGACGCCGCCCGCCAAGCTTTTGAAGGCTTGCAGTCCCAGATCGGTTGCCTGGAGCAAAGTTTGCAGCACAAAGAGCAAATCATTCAGGACAAAGAAAAGCTCCTCCGACTCAAGGACGAGCAAATCCGGCTGCTGAACTTTCGGTTTTTCGGTCCCAAAAGCGAAAAGCTTTCCCCCAATCAACGGCAACTGTTGCTGGCCGAAGTGAGCCTGACGTTGGCCGAAGTGGAGCAGGAAGCCCAACGTCCGGAGGCGGAAAAAGAAAGCCCGCCGCCCAAAGCCAGGCCAGCCCGCCCCAATCATCGGGGTCGGGAACCGCTGCCGGCCCATCTGGAGCGGCGCGAGGTGATTGTCCCCTGCCATCCCCAGGATTGCCACTGCTCTCAATGCGGGGCACAGCGTCCACTGATCGGTTATGAAACGCGCGAAGAACTGGCCTGTGATCCGGCCAAGTTTTATGTGCGCGTGATCAAGCGGGAAAAGCGCGGATCGCATTGCCTGCCCGAGCAGGGCGTGGCCACGGCCCCCGTTCCGCCGCAGATTATGCCCAAGGGCAAGCTCTCCAACGAATTTATCA
>JBOHXA010000292.1:0-6142 GCA_050737335.1 Limisphaerales bacterium
CGCCGACACTGGGTCAGGAGGAACCGAGGTCAAAAACCTCATGGTGAAACTAAAAATAATTGAATAGCGGCAAAAGTCAACATCAATGTTAAATATCGCCAAACACCGCGTTAAAACACTGAATAAGGCAATATCAATAACGATAACGTTGTCTGCATTTTTTGTTTTGGGGTGCAGCCTTTTTGCCGAGGATTTTTCAATTGGACCCGCGTTTGAAAAGTTTCCACTAACAATTGGCATCGGCTACCGCACAGAAGTTTGTGGCCCTTTTTATTACCGGGAAGAGAATGATATGGGCGAAACATGGGCAGTGCCGCCATTTTTCTCTCATCAGGAAGAACCGGGCATCGGCGAAGTGGAGGATCAATTGTTTTTTCCGATTTTTTCCCGCGTCAAATACGGCACGCAATACCGGGCGCAGTTCTTTGAAATATTCAGTGTCGCGGGCGGTGAAAATCCCGGCAATGCGCAGGCGCATCGTTTCTGGCTCTTTCCGATTTACTTTCAACAGCGTTCGTCCAGGACGAATGATGACTACACGGCTGTCTTCCCCATCTATGGCCATCTAAAGAATTTTCTTTTCCGTGACGAAATTTCCTTTGTCATGTTTCCGGCGTACAGCCAGACGCATTTGCGGGACATTGTAAATGATAATTATTTTTTTCCGTTCGTGAATGTGCGCCACGGCGATGGAATGCGCGGCTGGCAATTCTGGCCGTTCTATGGGCAGGAGCACAAGGCAGTAACCCTGGTTACGAACACGTGGGGCGTTGAAACCAACGGCGGCCACGATCAAACGTTTGCGCTATGGCCGATTCATTTTCGGCAAAACAACGGCATCGGCACGGCCGACCCCGAAACATTGCGCGCCGACCTGCCTTTCTACGCCACCATACGTTCCCCTTTACGGGATTCAACATCCATCCTGTGGCCCTTTTTCAACTGGATAAACGATCGCGAGAGAAATTATCGCGAATGGGAGGCGCCCTGGCCCTTTATTGAATTCGCGCGCGGCAAGGGAAAACATGAGGTCCGGATTTTTCCGTTTTACAATCATGCTTATAACGACGAGCTTGTGGATGATTTTTACGCGTGGCCCTTTTACAAGTACAATTCCATTTACGCGCCGCCATTGAACCGCCGCCGCGCGCGAATTTTATTTTTCCTTTATCAGAACACGACTGAGAAAAATACTGAAACCGGAAAATTCAGGCGGCGGGTGGACCTGTGGCCATTCCTGGTTTATCACCGTGATTTCGACGGCAGTTCGCGCCTGCAACTCCTTGCGATTGCGGAAAGTTTTTTTCCCGACAGCCCCGGCATCGAACGCAATTGGTCGCCGCTCTGGTCCATTTGGCGGTCCGAGAAAAATCCCCCGGGCGGCGCAAGCAGCCAGTCGTTTTTATGGAATTTGTACCGTCGTGACACGGCGCCCGGGCGCAAAAAAATCTCATGTTTCTTTGGCCTTTACCAATATCAAATCAATGCCGAAGGGAAAGAATTGCGGCTGTTTTACATTCCGGTGGTAAAGCGGCATGCGGCTCGATAAGCGCCGGCATGCCCCAAAGCTTCCTCTGTCCTCCAAAAAAAACAATTCCACAAAGCCTTTCGGGGGGATATTCTGGAAATGAATGTATTTTAGATGAGCGCACTGAGCGTCAATTTGGATTTGGTGAAGAAATACAACGTGCCGGGGCCGCGGTACACGAGTTATCCGCCCGCGACACAATTCAGTCAGGCGCTGGCATGGCCCGACCTTTTCGAGGAAATCTCGATGAACAATCGGTCGGGGCGGGGCCTGTCACTGTATTTTCACATTCCATTTTGCGAGACGCTTTGCTGGTTTTGCGGATGCACCACAGTCATAACCAACAATCACGGACAGGCCAAAGCGTATCTGGATCATCTGGAGAAGGAGGTAAGGCGCATGGCGCTGCTGGTGGACCCGCGCCGGGAGGTTGTCCAACTCCATTGGGGCGGCGGTTCGCCTACGTTTTTGGAACCGGAGGAAATCCGGCGGCTGGGCGGGATTGTGCGAAAACATTTCAAATTTTCCGGGACAATTGAAGCGGGAGTGGAAATTGATCCGCGCCGCCTGACGCGCGAGCATCTTGCCGCATTACGCGAAGCGGGCTTCAACCGGGCTTCGTTGGGGGTCCAGGATTTTGAGCCGCAAGTGCAGGAGGCCATCCATCGAATCCAGCCACGAGAGATGACACAGAGGGTCTTGGACTGGGCGCGCGAGCTGGGTTTTGATTCGGTCAATTTCGACCTGATTTACGGCCTGCCGCATCAGACGGCGGAAACGTTCAACCGCACATTGGACGCAGTTGTGGAAATGGCGCCGGACCGGCTGGCGGTCTTTAGCTACGCGCACGTGCCGTGGATCAAACCGGCGCAGAAAATCCTGGAGCAAAAGGTCCTGCCGACGCCTGAGACGCGGCTTGAATTGCTCAAAATCGTGATTGAACGACTGACCGACTCCAGCCGCTACGTTTATATTGGCATGGACCATTTTGCCCGGCCGGCTGACGAGTTGGTGGCGGCGCAACGCAATAAGACATTGCAACGGAACTTTCAGGGATACAGCACCCGGGGAAACTCCGACATTTATGCATTTGGAATGAGCGCGATTTCGCAGACGCCGGGGATGTACTGGCAAAATGAAAAGGATTTGGCGGCGTACTATACGGGGCTGGACAACGGAAACGGCGCATTTCCGCGAAGTTATGTCTTAACCGACGAAGATAAAATCCGCCGCGAAACAATCATGCGCCTGATGTGCCATCTATCGCTGGATTACAGGGCGCTTTCGCAAAAGTTGGACATACTGTTTGAAGAACATTTTGCGAAGGAACTGGCCGCGCTCGAACCGTTCGAGCAGGACGGGCTGATCCGGCGTCTGCCCGGCGGCCTGGAAGTCACCGATACGGGCCGTCTCTTTATCCGAAACATCGTAATGTGCTTTGACAACACGCTGGCGTCGCCGAAAGAAAGAAAGTTTTCGAAGACCATCTAACTAATGCCGTGACAAAGAAATCGGTCGCAATCATCGGCGCCGGCATTACCGGATTGACGGCCGCCTTTGCGCTGGCCGGGCGCGGGACAAGGGTCACGGTCTATGAAGCAGGCCCGCGCGCCGGGGGCGTGATCCGGTCAATTCGCAAGGACGGCTTTCTCGCCGAGGCCGGTCCAAACACGATGATCGAAACCGCCCCTGAAATTCCCCAACTCATTGGGGATTTGAACCTCAAACCGCGGCGGCTTTATTCGAGTCCTCTCGCCCGCGAACGGTTCATCGTCCGGGACGAGCGTCCGCTTCGCGTGCCCTCTTCGGCATTCGGACTGGTGACATCGAAGCTGTTAAGCGCTGGGGCGAAGGCCGCCCTGTTGCGTGAGCGGTTCGTCCGGCGAAAGAAGGATGACAAGGACGAGAGCCTGACGGAATTTGTAAGCCGCCGGTTGAATACCGAGTTCGCGGAGCGGTTTGCGGACCCTCTTGTGGCTGGCATTTTCGCAGGCGACCCGCGGACGCTTTCCGTGCGGCATGCGTTTCCGCGCCTCGCGCAAATGGAGAAAAAATATGGGTCCATTGTCAAGGGCCAATTCGCGGCGCTTCGTGAATGCAAAAAGAACGGGCAAATGCCGCGCAACCGCGCCCCTTCATTTTCATTCGATGAAGGGTTGCAGGTCTTGCCCGACACACTGGCGGCCCGGCTCGGGAATGCGGTGAGACTAGACGCGCCGGTAACGCGGCTGGTTCGGAATGGCGAAACATGGCGCGTGGCAACGGCGGACGATGAAGCGGAATATGCAGCCGTCATTTATTGCGGGACCGCATACCAATTGGCGCAAATGCAAGTGACAGCGCAAGAGGCGATGGATTTATCGCTGTTTTCCGAAGTGCGGTACGCGGCTGTCGCCAGTGTGGCCCTGGGTTTCCGGCGGGCCGACGTGGCGCATCATTGCAACGGTTTTGGGATGCTGATTCCCGGCATTGAAGGCTTTAAAATTTTAGGGACGATATTTTCATCGGCCCTGTTTCCTGATCGCGCTCCGGGAGGGTTCGTGCTTTTGACCAGCTACATTGGGGGTGAACGGCGCCCGGAACTGGCCGGCCTCAAGCCCGGGGAACTGGTCCAGTTGACCTGTGATGACCTTAAAGTTCTGCTTGGCGTGAAAGGCAATCCTGTATTCGAGCACACGGCGCTTTATGCGAAGGCAATTCCCCAATACAATGTCGGCTTCGGGAGATTCAAGGACCGGCTCGATGAAATTGAATCCAAGGCGCCCGGGCTGTTTTTCGCCGGACATTTTCGCGATGGCGTTGCGCTGGGCGATTTAATTGTGGCGGGGCGCAACATTGCTGATCGGGTGTCCCGGGGATTATTGAATTAAGCCGAAAGGAAGGCTGAAGCAGGCTGCGACGCTGTTCCCGGAAGATTTTTAAAAATGAAAAAAGGAATTTTGCTGGTTAACCTGGGTTCGCCGGACTCGACGGCTGTCAGCGACGTGCGGAGATATCTGGGCGAGTTTCTGATGGACGGACGCGTGCTCGACGCCCCCTGGCCGGTGCGCTTTTGCATCGTGCATTTTGACATCCTGCCCACGCGCCCGGCGGAATCGGCGCGGGCCTACGAGAGAATCTGGACGGCGGAAGGCTCGCCGCTCATCGTTATCAGCCGGAAGGTCCAGGAGGCATTGCGGGCCAGGCTTGACGCGCCGGTGGAACTGGCGATGCGGTATCAGAATCCGTCCATCGAAAGCGCCATCGGAAAACTGGCCAGATCCGGAGTGGACAATTTGTTTTTGATTCCGCTCTTTCCGCATTATGCGATGTCGAGTTATGAGAGCGCGGTTGCCAGGGTGAAGAAGGTGGCGGGGCGCACCGCTGCCGGGATGAAGGTCATGGTGCAGCCGCCGTATTTTGACGCGCCTGATTATATCGCAGCGCTTGTGAGCAGCGCGGAACCGAGTTTGCGGGGCGGCTACGACCATTTGCTGTTCAGTTTTCACGGAATCCCCGAACGCCATCTGCGCAAATCGGATCCGACGCATAGCCATTGCCTTGCCAGCAAAGACTGTTGTAACGCTCCCACCATGGCCCATGCGACCTGTTATCGGGCACAGTGTTTCAAGACCGTTGCCGCGTTCGTGGCCGGGGCAAATGTGCCGCCGGGGAAATACTCGGTTTCTTTTCAGTCGCGCCTGGGAAAAGATCCGTGGCTTAAGCCTTACACTGATTTTGAGCTGGAGGAATTTCCCAAACGCGGCATCGAAAGGCTGCTTGTGATTTGCCCGGCCTTTGTCTCGGATTGTCTGGAGACGCTCGAAGAAATCGGGATGCGCGGGAGGGAAACATTTATGAAGGCCGGCGGAAAGGAGTTGGCGCAAATACCCTGCATGAATGACCATCCTCTTTGGATTAAAGCATTGGAAAAAATGGCCGGGGAATTTTTGGGATGAGCACCAACTCACGTTGAGTGCCCCGACCCGTCGGGAGGACGCCGCCTGGAATCGGGTTGGTTCTTCGGTCACAATGGCACATTACCGTCAAAAGGGCGTCTCCCGAAAGTCTTCGGGGCTGCCACCGCACTCCATCAAGCGCCCCATGTGAGACTGGTTCGAGTCGAGTTTTGGCGTTGGGACAATATTAATAGATACAAATCTCTCGTCTTTCGGCGTCTATTGATTGAGCCTGTTCTCATTGGATACTGCGATAACAACCATTAAGACGATTGGCCTGATACTGGTCCTGGCCGGACTTGCGGTGGCTGGTTGCGCCAGGAAGAATTTTAAAAGCTGGAATTACATCAAAGACCCGGCCCTGGCCGCGCAGTTAAAATCATTCGTGGCCGCGAAAGAGGCGCAGGCCAACGCGGCGACCAACGAATCGAGGAACGATTTTCCAGCCTTTTTCGCGGCAGCAGCACAGGGAGATTGGCCGGCAGTCAACCGGATATTCCAACATTTCCGAGATGCCCCGCGATTGTCGGGAACCAAATGGCAGGACGTCCTTGAAGTTTGGGGGGCATTCGATGCTTTTGGAGAAGGCGACCAGAAATATTCGGCATTGTTTGGCGGCGAAATTATCCGGTCCATTCCACCGGGCAGTATTTACTTAGGCGGGACTGACCCCGGC
>JBOHXA010000293.1:0-4891 GCA_050737335.1 Limisphaerales bacterium
GCCTTGAACAACCCGCCGTCCATCTCATCAGCTTCCTGGAAGCCTATGCGTGGATCACCTTGCATCCCATCAATCCCATTACGCTCCAAAAGTATCGCGAGGCTTTCGTTACCAGTCGCGCCAAGGATGACACCAAGGACGCCGATTATCTGGCCGACCTGCTGCTCAACCACCACGCCAAGCTGCCCGTTTGGTCGCCGGACGATTCCCCGACGCGCACCCTGCAACAATTGGTGTTCCATCGCGGTGCGGTCGTGGACGAACGCACCGCCCTGACCAACTTCCACGACGAAGGCGGGTCTTTCGTTAAAACAAACTCGATATCGCCGCGGCCGCCCGGCGGCTGGCGCCAGCCTCACCCAACGACCCGATAATCCGGGCAAGCTGCGATTGTAACGTCTGCCGTCGCGATTGATTTTGGAGCAAGTCCACCGCCGCGCGGGCAATGTTGGCGGGCGTGGCTGCGGACTGGATAAATTCAGGATACACTTCCTCGCCGGCCATCAGGTTCGGCATCGTCAATGATTTTACAGTGACAATGCCCAGGGCGATGGCCACCCCAAGCAACGGCTTTTTGTACATTGTCACCGCGGGCACGCCAAAAAATGCGCATTCCATGGTCACTGTACCCGTCTTGGTAATGGCCAAATCAGCGTATTCCAATGCCTCGCGCAAGTTTCCGACCTGTATCTGCAGGCCGGAGCGCGCATTGGACGCGAGCTGTTTCAATTCTTGATTCGGCAGGATCATTTTTACGCCCGCGGAAGGGAACTTTTCCAGGATCAGCTTCAGCGCGCCGAGCATCACCGGCAAATGATGTTTCAATTCAGTCTTCCGGCTCGCCGGCAACAATAAAATCATCGGCCCGCCTGGCGTCTTCCGCGTGGCCTCTTCTGGCTCCGGACCGCGCACCCGGGGCTGTGGACTTCCGATTTTCGCTTCCCGCAGTCGGTCAACCATTGGATGTCCCACGAATTCCACGCGCAATTTCGGCGCGCGTTTCGCATACCATTCCTTTTCGAATGGAAAGATGCTCAGAAGCAAATTGTAATCCGACGCCAATTGATTTGCCCGCCCCGGTCTCGAGGCCCAAACCTGCGGCGAAACGAATTGCACAAGTTTCGGGTCCCATCCGGCGCGCGGATTTGCGCGGGCATAATTTTTTATCGCGCGGCCAAACCGCAGGTTAAACCCGCCGTAATCCACCCCGATCACAGCATCGGGCTTGCGTTCGGCGGCAAGAGCAAGCAGTTGCCCGGACAGGTAGCGGAGCGCCAACCACTTGCCCGGGGTTGGAATCCCGACGATGGCATAGTCGCTCATATCGAAGGCCAGTTCCACACCGGCTTCCTCCATCTTTGGCCCGCCGGCCCCAATGAATTTCGCGTCCGGCCAAAATTCGCGCAGCGCCAAAACCAGTTCTGAGGCCAGCAAATCCCCGCTTGGTTCGCCGGCAATCAGCATGAAGGTTTTGAGGCCAGGCACAGACGTCTTGAGTTATTGCATAGGGCAATTTATTTAGGACGTTGTGGCCAGGTGACGCCACAGAAGAGCGCTCATGCGCTGGCCGTTTTCAAAATTATCCAAATCAAATTTTTCGTTAGGTGAATGCGCGTTGTCTTCCGGCAGGCCCAGCCCGAGTAACAGCGTGTCCGAACCGAGTATTTTTTTGAACTGGTTTACAATCGGAATCGAGCCGCCCTCGCGCAGCAGTACCGGCTCGCGGCCGAACGCTTCCCGCAACGCTCGCAACGCCGCCTGGGCGCGCGGGCCTGTCGGCGAAACATAATAGGCCTCCGCCCCATGTCCCGCTTCCAATTCAAGCCGCACCGATGGCGGGCAAATCTTTTTAATGTAATGCGTCACGCATTTGCGGATGTCTGATGGATTCTGGTTGGGCACGAGCCGGCAGGTAATCTTGGCCCGCGCCCAGGCCGGCACAATCGTCTTGCTGCCTTCGCCCTGGTATCCGCTGGTCAGGCCGTTGATCTCGAACGTGGGCCGCGCGCAGCGTTGCTCGGTGGCCGTGAACCCTTTTTCGCCAAATAACGCCTTTACTCCCAGCAATTTTTGCAGGCCGCGGTCCTTGAGCGGCAGCCGTTTGAATTGTTTCCGCTCATACACCGGGAGCGCAAGGACCTCATCGTAAAAATGCGACACGGCAACGCGCCCATTCTGATCATGCATTCGCGCGAGCAGGCGGGCCAGCGCCGTCGCCGGGTTTTCAATTGCGCCGCCAAAAATTCCCGAGTGCAAATCCCGCGCCGGCCCATGCAGCACGATTTCAAAGGCGATGATTCCCCGCAACCCGTACGTCAGCGCCGGATGTGTCTTGTCCGGCATGCCCGTATCCGAAACCACCACCGCATCGCAATGCAATTCCGTGCGCCGGGCTTTCAAGAATTCGACGAGATTCTCTCCGCCCACTTCTTCTTCTCCTTCGATGAGAAACGTCAAATCGCACGGCAGCGACGTTCCTGTTTTCAGATACGCCTCCGCCGCCTTGAGGTGCGCGAAAATTTGGCCTTTGTTGTCGGTCGAACCCCGGGCAAATAACGATCGTCCCTCGACGCGCGGCTCAAACGGCGGCGATTTCCACAGGTCCAGCGGCTCAGGCGGCTGCACGTCGTAATGGCCATAGACCATGAAATGCGGGCGGCGTTTGCGATTTGCTTGTCCCCTCCCCGCCGGGGTCCGCGCCAAAACGATGGGATGTCCATCGGTTGGGCAGACCTCCGCCCTTAGTCCGATTTTCAGGCAATGCCGCATAAGCCAGTCAGCGCAAGCGCGCATATCATCCTTGTGTTGTGACTGCGCCGAGATGCTGGGAAAGCGCAAGAATTCGCATAACTCGGACAGGAACCGCGGCTGGTTTTGTTTCAAGTAATCAAGAACGGGTTGCATGGCGTGTTGAAATTGGATTTGGATCTAAAGTTAAAGCAATTCCTTAATGGAAAAAGGATAGGGATATGGGACGGGAATTTAAAATTAAAAATTCACATTAAAAGGGCGGAAATTTCCGATTCTGCCATGTGTCGCATACGTTCTCGCGCATTCCACGTTGTCAAGCCACCTTCGGGAACGGGAACCGATTCAACGCTTCAACGGTGCACTCAGCTTGTCCTGATCCGGATATGCATTTACATTGCATCCGTGCGCCCTTTGCTGTTAGCCATCGCATTTTTGCTTGGCCGCCAGGCCTTTGCCCAAACGGACGGCAACACAACGCCCGTTCCGCTTGCGCAGCGCCCGTGGTTCGTCGTCAGCAGCGCGCATTTCGAGGTCTTCAGTTGTGGCGGCCTCCAGAACACCTACCGTCTCGTCGGACGACTCGAACAGTTCCGCCGCGCCTATGCTTTGCTGGCCGGCAAGGATGCGACCGCCTCGCCACCCATCGTCGTCATGGCTTTTCCCGACCATGAATCCATGATGCCCTTTCTGCCTCTCTACCAGGGCCGGCCGGGAAACATCGCGGGATTCTTCACGCGCGGAAGCGATGAAAACCTGATCGTGTTGTCCCTGCCCAACGCGGATTCGCCGGAAATGGACGTCATCTTTCACGAATACGCGCACTTGCTGTTTCGTCACAATGATGAAATCTGGCCGCTTTGGCTGAAGGAAGGCATGGCCGAAGTTTATTCGACCTTTGAAACCTACGGCAACCACGTGGAGATTGCCCGTCCAATAGACCGCCATTTGAAAACCCTGGCCACCGAGCCACTGATGCCGTTGCGGGAGCTTTTCGCCGTTACCCACGACTCTCCCCAGTACAATGAAGCAAGCCGCCAGGGCATGTTCTACGCCGAATCCTGGCTGCTTACGGATTACCTGATGACCGGCGACAATCCGATTCTTCGTTCGCGATTTCCGCGTTACACTGAACTTCTCAGCCGGGGGGAAATGGCCGGGCAGGCTTTCACCAATGCCTTGGGAGTTTCGCTGAGCGCCATGCAAGCCGAGCTCCAGCGTTACGCGCGCGCGGGCAGTTACAATCCAATTGTCCTCACGGTTTCGCAAAATCTGTCCGCGCCTCTGAGGATTTCAACCCGCCCGGCGACGCCGGTGGAGATTCTGTTCCGGTTTGGCGACGAACTGCTCCGCATCGGGCGGCTGGATGACGCCCAACGCTATTTCGAGCAGGCGAAAAGCCTGGCGCCTGCAAGTCCGCTCCCTTATGAGGGCCTGGGCCTTCTGGCTTCAGAACGCGACGAGGCCGCCACGGCTGTGGCCGAGCTTCGCCATGCCCTCCAACTGGATTCCACCAGCTTCCTCACCCATTACATTTATGCGAAGGAAAAATACCATTTAACCGCTCACGGCGACATGTACGGCCCTGTCTCCGGTGACCTGGCCGCTGAGATTCGCGATGAACTTGGCAAATCCATCGCTCTCATGCCCGACTTTGCCCCGGCGCACGAACTCCTCGGTTTTTTTCAAATGGTCCAGGGCGACGATATTGCCCCGGCGGAACAGCAACTCAACTACGCCCTCCAACTCGAACCCGAAAACCCATCCTACCTCTTTACTCTGGCGCAGGCCCAACTCCGCGCCCGTGATCCCGGAGACGCCCGCCGCACTCTCCAGCCTTTGCTCTTGCCCAACGCCGATGCCAAACTCCACGCCGCGGCCCTGGCGATGATGCAACGGATCAATTCCACCCCGTAGGAGGCGACGTCAGGAGACTCTAACTAAAAAAGGCGTTTGCAGGCGGCGAGACCCGCCAAAGTCCCACGAAAAGGGGTGGATAAATCTCCGAGCATTCCCCTGGCGGGAGGCGAGATCACGAGACTTTGGCTCTTTTTAGGAGTCAAACACGCGGATGAGGGGCCCCGTCCTCCATCAGGCCGTCACTTTAACTCATTGAGCATCAACGTTATATTTTGCTTTACAC
>JBOHXA010000294.1:0-11942 GCA_050737335.1 Limisphaerales bacterium
CCCTACGGTAACCGTAAATGCCAAGGTGCTTCAAAAACGGAAACGCCGCCAACTGTTCGCTGGTGGAACCGCCGGCGGCCTCGCGCGGATACGGGATTGCCCGCCTGGAGAAGTATAACGCCCGGCCAGCCCCGTTGACAACCGTTTTGACCACGTTGGGATTCACTAAATCGCCAGCGTCCTTGATGAGCGTGGCCGCTGTGGACATTTCAGTCATTTCGAGCGCCTGCGCCACGAGGTCTATCACCCTGGGATCAATCATGGGTTCGTCTCCCTGAACATTCACAATGGCATCACATCTGATCCTGGCGGCCGCTTCGGCGATGCGGTCCGAACCGCTGGGATGTTTGGACGACGTCATTTCAACACGGCAAAATTTCCTGGCGGCGCTGAAAATGCGCTCATCGTCGGTAGCCACAACGACTTCTGAAAGCGACTTTGCCTTTTGGCATTGTTCGACAACGCGCTGGATCAGAGATTTGCCCGCGACGATGGCCAGCGGCTTACCCGGAAATCGAGTGGAAGCGTAGCGCGCGGGGATAATGCCAACGGTGTTCACGGAGGCTCATTAAGCCACAGCCGGTCACCGCAAATCAAGCCGTGACAGCGCGCGTCTCTTGATTCGAGCCATTGAAATGCCATTTTACGGGCTATTTCGGAGCTTTTATTTTGGAGTTATGGCGAAGAAAGGCACAAAGCCTGCTGCGAAGTCGTTCTTTATTAAAGGCTTAACAGTTTCTGACGCGCATGGGTGGGCGGGCATTCAGCCCTTTTCGGGAGCCGTTGAGAGCCTGGATCGCGTCCGTAAACGTCAGGGCTGGGGTTTAAATAAAAAATGAATCGAAGGTTGCGTATATTGCATTTGGAAGACGAGCCGGATTTTGCCGAGTTGGTTCGCACGATGTTCGCTCAGGATAATCTTGACGCGACGATTTTGCGGATTGGCGACAAGCCGGCTTATGTGGAGGCATTGGCCCGGGAGAGGTTTGACCTCATCCTCTCGGACTATCATCTGCCCTCGTTTACCGGCCTGGAAGCGCTGGCGCTGGCCCAAAAGAAATGTCCGGATACCCCGTTTATTTTAATTTCCGGGACGATCGGCGAAACAGCGGCGATCGAAAGCCTCAAAGCTGGTGCGACGGACTACCTGCTCAAGCATAATCCGGAGCGGCTGCCTTCGGCGGTCAGGCGCGCGGTCGAGGAAGCCACCGAACACGCGCGATTGCGCGAAACGGAGGCCGAGCTGGCCCGTCGTGAAAAGTATTTCCGCACGCTCACGGAAAATGCGTTGGACGTGCTCTCCATTATAAACCGGGAGGGGTTCTATACCTATGTCAGCCCTTCCATCGTCAATACGCTGGGCTGGAAGGCCAACGAACTCATCGGGCAGAATTCCTTTGGCCGGGTACACCCGGATGATTTGCCGCGGGTGATGGAGGCGTTTCAAAATCTCGTGGACTTTCCGGGCCGGCCGGTGCGGATCGAGTGCCGGCAGCAGCATAAAAACGGGTCCTGGCTGCGCCTGGAATTGTCCGCGCGGAACAAGTTTGACGATCCGGATATTGCCGGCATCGTCGCCTATACGCGCGATGTGACAGACCGCTGGCGCGCCGAAGAAGACCTGCGCCACAGTGAACAACAATATCGTGTCCTCTTCCAGGAGAACCCAAACCCCATGTGGGTATTCGACATGGAAACGCTTGCGATCAGGGAAGTGAATGAAGCTGCGGTGCAACATTACGGATATCCGCGAGACGAATTCCTGAATCTCACAATGACTAAATTGCGGGACCTGGACAATAACGGACACGACAAAATAGAGGGGCATCAACCGGACGCGCACGGCCATATCTGGCGGCACCGCCGCAAACAGGGCGACATCATCGAGGTGGACGTGACCTGGAGTCCCATGGCCTTTCAGGGCCGGCTTTCGGCGCTGGCCATGGCGACAGATGTAACCGAGCGCCGCCGGGGCGAGCGCCGCAATTGCGTTTTTCTTGATTTGAGCCATCGTCTCAGCGCGGCGACGACGGCCGCGGAGGCCGCACACTTCATCAGCGAGGCCGCGGACGCGCTCTTTGAGTGGGACAGTTTCTCATTGGACTTGTATTCGGCCGACCGGTCGAAAATTAGTTCGTTGTTGCATATCACTACGGCGGATGGACGGCGGATCAAGGGTCGTCCGCTGGCGCGCACGGCGGATTTTCAGGCCCTCGCGCGGCGGGTCATCGGCAACGGGCCGGAACTGATTTCCGGAAGCGGGAAACTTGGCGAATTCACGACCGGGATCATCGCGCCGATGCGTCGGGGGGAGCAGGTCATCGGTTTGTTGTTCGTCCAAAGCCGGCGGTCCGGCGCTTATACGCGTCAGGACCTTGAGACGTTGGAGATGCTGGCAAACGAATGCGGCGGGGCCATCGAACGCGTTCGCGCCGAGGACGCCCTGCATGAAAGCCAGCGGCGTTTCCGGGACCTCTTTGAAAATTCGCCCGACGCCATTTTTGTGGAAGACCTGAATGGGAACGTTTTGGACGTGAACCTCGCCGCATCCCTTCTGCACGGCATGCCTCGCGAAGAGTTGATTGGGAGGAACTCGATTGAACATTTAGCGCCCAAGGCGCGCCGCGAGGAAGCGCGGGGCGAGTTCGAAAAGCTCGTCACCGGCAACAAGACGTGGGTGGAAGGCGAGATCCTCATCGCCGGCGGTCGTGTCGCGCCGGTCGAAATTCGGGCAAACATGATCGAATACGAAGGTAAACCGGCGCTCTTGCTGCACGTGCGCGACGTCACCGAGCGGCGCGCCACGCAAAGCGCGCTGTTAAGTTCCGAAACCCTGTTCCGATCGGTTTGGGAGAATTCGGCGGACGGCATGCGGCTCACCGATGAGAACGGCGTCATTGTGGCGGTGAACGACGCATTTTGCAAATTAATGGGCCTTCGCCAGGACGAATTGGAAGGGAAACTCTTCACCATAGTCTATGCGGCATCCGGAAATTCCGGGGAAATGATTCAGCAATACCGGGCAAATTACGCGAACCGCCAATTTAGCGACCGTCACGAATTCCATTACACGCTTCACAATGGGCGTGAAGTCGTCATCGAGGTGAACCATTCGTTCATCGAATTGAACGGGCAGCCGCAACTGACCCTGAGCCTGTTCCGCGATATAACGGCGCAGCGCCGCCTGGAAGAGCAGTTTCGACAGGCGCAAAAGATGGAAGCCATAGGCCAGCTCGCCGGAGGCGTGGCGCACGATTTCAATAATCTCCTAACGGTGATCCAGGGCCACGCGTCGTTGCTGGCGGCGGCCAAACTCAGTTCCCAGGAACAAAAATCAGCCAATCAAATCGGCCAGGCCGCCGCGCGCGCGGCCGGACTGACGCGGCAATTGCTGACGTTCAGCCGGCGACAATTGATTCAGCCCACGATGCTGGACATGAACAAGATTGTGGGGAATATGACCAACATGCTCGGGCGGCTCCTGGGCGAAGATATTGCGCTGCAATTAAATTATTGCCAGGCCGCGCCCACGGTGGAAGCCGACGCGGGAATGATGGAGCAGGTGCTATTGAATCTGGCGGTCAATGCGCGTGACGCGATGCCCAGGGGAGGCCAGTTGGCCATCCGCACCACCGTCATTGAAGTGGACGAGGACTACATGGCGCGCCAGCCTGACGCGCGCAAAGGCGCGTTTGTATGCATCAGCGTGACCGACACCGGCATGGGCATTGCCCCGGAGAACCTTCCGCGCATCTTCGAACCATTCTTTACCACCAAGGAAATAGGCAAAGGCACTGGCCTGGGATTAGCCACCGTGTACGGCATCGTTAAACAGCACCAGGGTTGGATCGAATTGGAGAGCTTTGTCGGGAGGGGCACCACGTTTCGCATTTTCATTCCGCGGATCAGCGGCGATAGGATTGGCCATGAAAAGCCGACCACGGCCATCACGGTGCGCGGGGGCGAGGAAGGCATTTTACTCGTCGAAGATGAACGGCCCGTGCGCGACTTGGTGGCCCGGGTGCTGGAACGTTACGGATATAAAATCTTTCACGCGGACAACGGTCCCCAGGCCTTGGACGTGTGGGGACGGAACAATGAACAAATCAAACTGGTGCTGACGGACCTGGTCATGCCCAACAATATGAATGGCCGGGAACTGGCGGAAAGATTATGGGCGCAGTCACCGGGACTCAAAGTGATTTTCACGAGCGGTTACAGCGCGGACATCGTGGGCAAGGATTTCAAACTCGAACCCGAATTGAATTTCCTGCAGAAACCTTACCAGCCGCAAACGCTGGCCCTGACGATTCGCCGCTGCCTGGATGGCAAACACACGTTAGGGACATGCTGAGCTCCAATCCGATGCCGCCGCGATCCGATTTGACTGCGTTCTCAATCAGTTCCACCTTTTGGGATGAAGAAGTTCTGGGGCGGAGTTTTTCTTTGCCTGACGGCAGCCGCCGCTCTGGCCGGGCAGATGTCTAAAGAGGCCCGTGACGACAACGGTTTTGCCTTCGCATTATTTGGCCGGACGGAACAAGGGCAGGCGCGCCAGAATATTTTCATGTCGCCTTACAGCGTTTCCATCGCCTTGCAAATGCTCTGCAATGGAGCGACAGGAAGAACCAAGGCCCAAATTCGGCATGCATTAAACTCCGGCCAGCTTCTGGAAAACGAAATCAATGGATATTACAAGGAACTCAATAGCTCTCTCACGTCCCGGTCGAACGTGGATTTGGACCTGGCAAACTCAATCTGGTACGACAAAGGTTTTGAGGTAAAACCGGCTTTTGTATCAACAAACGAAGCGTTTTTCGGAGCCACCCTGGCTTCGGTCAATTTTGAAACTCCCGAGTCCGCCGAAACGATCAATCAATGGGCCAATGACAGTACCCGCGGCAAAATTAGCGGAATCGTTTCTTTCCCATTTCCGGCCAACACCGAAATGATTCTGGCCAACGCGATTTATTTCAAAGCAAAATGGGCAACGCCGTTTGACAGGCGCCTCACCGGCAAACGCTATTTTTATCTTGCCGGCGGCATGATCAAACAAGCGCCCATGATGTCCCGCCATGGGAATTTTCAATATGAACAGGGTGACGGCTTTCAAGCGGTCCAATTACCCTACGCGGGCGGGCGGCTTCAAATGATGCTGTTCCTGCCGGTGACCAACTCGAGCCCGGCGCAATTGTCGGCCCGTTTCAATGGCACGAATTGGACGGATAAAATTCTGCCGCGATTTTCGCGGCGCGAAGGGACGATTACTCTTCCGAGATTTAAAATGCATTTCAAGGTGCTTTTGAATCAACCGCTGGAATCGCTTGGGATGCAGGACGCCTTTGTCCCGGGCACGGCCAATTTTTCCGGAATGTCGGGCGACCCCCTCTTTGTCAGCGAGGTCCTCCAGAAAAGTTTTGTGGACGTGAATGAAGAGGGAACTGAAGCAGCCGCGGTGACCTCCGTCTCGGTGCGGGCAACTGTCGTAATGCGTCCTCTCCGTCCATTTGAAATGATATTGGACCGCCCGTTCTTTTTTGTCATTTCTGACAAGCCCAGTGGCGCGATATTATTCATGGGCATCGTGAACGATCCAACGGCGCCATAAGCCAAACCACGCGGTTGGCCCGGTCGTTTCGCTCGATCTTTTTGGGCAAGGGCGCCGTCATTCGACCCTTACAGGTCCACGAGGGATGGGCGCGCGCCTCACTCCTCGCCTTGCCCAAAAATCTGCCTCGCAATCACTTCCCTCCCAACGGCATGGTCACGGCCAAGCCAACCGTGGCCATGCCGGCGGGGGCGGACTGGACCCTGACGTGAGCCGCCGTTATCGGCCATGTCCGCGCGTTCCCGTCTTTTCAACTTTTTCAGGCTGGTCCGTTCTGCTATTTAGCTGGCGATGAACAATCGGTTTCGGCTCGGAATTATTGGATCCGGCAAAGGTTCAAATTTTATCGCGCTGGCGGACGCCGTGGCCGCCGGCAAAGTTCAGGCGGACATCGCAATCGTCTTGAGCGATGTCGAAGCCGCGGGAATTTTGGACGGCGCGCGCAAGCGTTCGATTTCCGCACGGTTCATCCCGCCAGGAAAATTCCGGACAAAACTGGACGAAGGAGCTGAGAGAGCGTTTCTGGACGCGTTGGAATCGGCAAAGGTGGACCTTGTTGTCCTGGCGGGCTTTATGCGGGTGCTCAAGGGCGATTTTCTGCGCGCTTTTGAAGGCCGCATCGTGAATATCCATCCATCACTGCTGCCGTCGTTTCCCGGTTTGGAGGCCTGGAAGCAGGCGTTCGATCACGGCGTGAAGGTGACGGGTTGTACGGTGCATTTCGTGGATGCGGGCGTGGACGCCGGGCCAATTATCGGCCAGGAGCCCGTTCCGGTTTTGGACAACGACACGCCGGAGACGTTGCATCAGCGCATTCACGCGGCGGAATACAAGCTTTACCCGGAATGCGTCGCAGCCATTGCGCGCGGCGAAATATTGGTTGTTGGCCGGCGCGTCTTCTGGAAAAAATAAGTCGCCATCGAACGGCCGGACTGGCAGAATGACCGTTACGCGCAAGGGCAAAATTGCGCTTTGCGCGCCGCCATAACAAGGGCATTTGCGAACTGTAATTCATTTCAGGTTTGGCTCTTTTGCGGCCATCTATGGACAAAAAATTAAAATTTGGGTTGCCCAAGGGCAGCTTGCAGGACGCCACCATCGAGAAAATGGCCAAGGCGGGATTCAACGTTTCCATCAGCAGCCGTTCATACATCCCGACTGTGGACGATGACGAGATGGAAATCCGGCTCTTTCGCGCGCAGGAAATCAGCCGTTACGTGGAGCACGGATACCTCGATTGCGGGATTACCGGCCATGACTGGATTGTTGAAAATGGCTCGGACGTCCATGAGGTCGGCGAATTTCTTTTCAGCAAGGCGACCCGCCGGCCGGCGCGATGGGTATTATGCGTGCCGGAAACTTCGCCCGTCAAATCGGTCAGGGATTTGGAGGGCAAACGCATTGCCACCGAAGTGGTGAACCTCACCAAAAAATATCTGCGCAAACACGGCGTGAAAGCCGAAGTGGAATTTTCCTGGGGCGCGACGGAAATGAAAGCGCACGAACTGGTGGATGCCATCGTGGAAGTCACTGAAACCGGCGCGTCCCTGCGCGCAAATCATTTACGGATTGTGGATGAATTGCTGGTCTCCACGCCGAGATTGATAGCCAACCGCAATTCATGGAAGGAGTCCTGGAAACGCAAAAAAATTGAGACGCTTGCGATGCTGCTAAAAGGAGCGCTGGACGCCGAGGCCAAGGTGGGCCTGAAGATGAACATCGCGGAAAAAAATCTGGCCGCCCTCTTGCGCGAATTGCCCGCCTTGCGCAATCCAACCATTTCCAACCTCAGCCAAAAGGGCTGGGTGGCCGTTGAAACCATCATTGACGAGCGCGTCGTGCGCGAACTGATCCCGCAACTGAAAGCCGCCGGCGCAGAGGGCATCATCGAATATCCGCTGAATAAAGTCGTGTATTGAAAAGTCAACCCGCTTCACGCGTCCACGCTTCCACTGTTCCACGCTTCAACGCTTCTCGTCGCCGCCGCCTTGAGGCAATGAATCAAATAGGGCAATAACTGCTTCTTTCTGGACACCACCTCGCGTAATTCATAAATCCCGTTTTCCAGGCGCGGATATCCAATTCGCCCGATAAAATCCGTGTCGCCGGTAACGACCAAAAGGGAACTTTGCGTGGAGACATCCGTCACCAGCAGCGCGGAGAAAAAATAGTCCGCGCGCTTGCGATACCCTTCGAGCGCTTCGATCAATTCGTCTTTGCGCTTCCAGAACGGCTCGAATCCAATTTCTTCAACCTGGGCGATGCTGAATTCCAGGCCGTCTTCCCGATATTCTTTGCAGTCGGCGGCAATGATCTGCGGCGCGGACTTGAGCGTGAGGAACGAGCTTGTCGCAAAAAAATTTTCGGCGAATCGGCGCGCATTGGTTTGGGAAATGCGTTCCAGCTTTTTCAGGATTTCGCCGTCCCGGGACGTGGCGGTCGGCGACGTCAGGTTCAGGGTGTCGGACACGATGCCGGCCAGGAGAAGCCCGGCAATCGGCGGCGGCAATGGGATGCCGTATTGAAAAAAACAATCGGCCACAATGGTGCTGGTGGACCCCACCGGCTCATTGCGGAATAAAATCGGCTGCGATGTCGTAAGGGCGCCGATACGGTGATGATCAATAATTTCAAGGATTTCCACTTTGTCCGCCCCTTGCACCGCCTGGGACAATTCGTTGTGGTCCACCAGAATCAACTTCCGCTCCACGCGTTTTAAAAAGTCTGTCTTGGAGACGATGCCCGCGACGCGATTTTCCGTGTCCAGGACGGGAAAAATTTGATGCCCCGAGGCCCGAGCCTCCCGGCAAGCGGCGGCAAGCGGCGCGCCTTCGGCAAACGAAACAAATCCTTCATTCAAAACGTTCTTCACCGCAACCGCCGCGCGGCACAGGGTCGAAGTCGTGGCCGTGTCATGCGGCGAGGAAATGATGCTCACCCGCTTGCGCATCGCGTTCTCGACGACGTCCCGCTCGATCTCCAGGCCGCCCGTGACGATAATAACCCGCACACCTTCGCGGATGGCCGCATACTGAATGTCCTGGCGGTCGCCAACAATAATGATGATCTTTTCCGTCAAAAACGTTTTCAATCTCCGCGCGAAAGATTCGACGCTCATCGCCCCAATCAGCATGATCAACTCTTCTTCGCGGCCCGGTTCGAATGACGCCAACACTTGTCCATGCAGTGTCCTGGCAAGATTGTCCAGCGAGGACAAAACCCGCCGCGAATCCATCTGCCGATTGGCGGCGGGAAAAAGAAATTTGGTCAGCTTAAACAGCGATAACAATCCGTGACAATGCTTTTCCTCGTCGAGCACCGGCAGAATACGGATGTTCCGCTCATCCATCATCCGCAGGGCGTCCGCCGCGATGGCCTCCGGCGTCACGCTCAGCATCCTGCGCTGCATCACATCCGAAACTTTAGGCGAGACATCGGCCACAAAGCGCGGAGGGGGAACTCCGAACCTATCCAGGACAAAATCGATTCGGCCATTCGTGTCACCGCAGCGCGCCGCGACCGCTTCGGGCATGCCCGTGCGCCGCTTAAACTCCGCGTAGCCGACGGCCGAACAGATGGCGTCTGTGTCCGGGTTGCGGTGTCCGATTACAAAAATTTCACTCATTGGCGAGAAACCAATAGTTTAAAAAGTAAAAGAGTCAAGGGCCACGGGCAAAAATTATTCGGAAATCCAAAGCGGGTTCCGGATACGACGGGATGGCGCCGATCATTCCGATGCGCCAAAAGGCCGGTCGTCAAAGGCGGCGTAGTGGCAAAGTCCGTGTTGAAGCGATGAGGATTAAAATGGCGGTAACCGGAAAATAGGGGCTGCTTCGACATTAACTGCGTCATTTAGGTCCAATTGGCAGCGAAAATGCAGGCAAAGAGCGCCGCGCGATTTGACGCGCCCACGGTTCGGCTTTACTTTGCATTAGGCATCACGAATAAGCCGGGCCACGGTGCCAAAAATGTCTAATAGTAATATAAGTGCCGTTCCTGGCGCAAAAACTTGATGAACCTGGAACGCACAATTCGAATATCCCCGGCGGAAAGCCGGGTCATAACCCTTGCCTTCCTCTCGCGCTCTCTGCCCGCTGCGCTGCTGGGAAAACGCATCGCCCGCGCCCTGGCGGCGGAAACCGACCAACCGGTCGCCTTAATCCGGTTGGCTCGTCCGACTTCCGGCGACACCACAACCATTCGCCGTAATGGCGCGGCAGATTTATCGGGAGAGTTTCCGTTGCCGGCGGAAATCCCCAACGGCGAGGATGGCTATTACCATCTCAGCGTCGGGGAAAATGGCGAACTGTATCAGCCCGAATGGATTCCATCATTGGTTGAACAATTGCGGCGGCGCTTCCGCTACGTCCTGATCGAGGCGGTTGCGGATGATGTATTCGGCCCGTCCCTGGTTGAGTTGTTGCAGAAATCCAACTCCGGTTATCTCTTTGTCCGCGCGGCGAACGAAGACGTATATCATCTGGATTTGCTGGTCCGGGAATTGCGCGACCGCCACTACATCGGCCAATTCAAACCAGTGCTGTGTCTGCGCGACGGCGAGCACGTGGACGGTTTCGACGCGCTCATCGCCCGGGTTTGCAGGCCAGTGGAGGTATTCATTCGCGGGTGCCCAAACGCCGAAGACCCGACCGCCGCGCCAGCCGGTTCGTTTTCGGGGGACATACGGCGGCTTGCCCGCGGCATCGGCGATTGTCTGGTGGGCCTGGCGCTATCCTCCGGCGCGGCCAAGGGCCTCTCGCATATTGGCGTGATTCAAGTGCTCGAGGAAAACGGCATTGACATTGACATCGTGGCCGGCTCAAGCATGGGCGCGTATGTGGCATCCATCTGGAATTCCGGACACGATGGACGGCAATTGGAAGAAATTGCGCGTGAAATGGAATCGCGCTGGGCTTTTTGGAAATTAATTGATCCGGTGTTTCCGCCGCGGCGCGGCTTCGTGCGCGGTTATGGGGTGAAACACCATTTGCAAAAATCCATCGGCCATATCCGGTTCGCCGATTTGGTCCGGCCATTGCATATTGTGGCCACCAACCTGGCCACGCTCGAACGAATTGTCTTTTCGACCGGCGAAGTGGCGGACGCCGTCCATGCCAGCATTGCCGTTCCCGGTGTGTGCGTGCCGGTCACGCTCGAGGACGAAACCTACGTGGATGGAGGCATCGTGGATCCGCTGCCCGTGGACGTCCTGCGGGAATTGGGCGCTGCGAGAATTATCGCCGTCAATGCCATTCCCACGCCCGACCGCATTAAATACTGCCTTCAGGCCGAACGCGAGCTGGCGCAGTTGACGCAAAAAAAAGCGCGCGAGGTGGTGCGCAAACTCATTCCCGCCGGCGAGCATTTAAACTATTTCCATCAGGGAAATATTCTCGATGTCTTGATGCGCAGCATTCATGGCGCGCAGATCAGCATGAGCGAATCGCTCGCCCGCCAGGCGAACGTCGTATTGCGTCCGCGGATTTGCGATGACCGCTGGATGGATTTTCGGAACCCGGGTCCGTTCATCGCCGCCGGACGCCAGATCGCCGAATGCCATTTGCCCGAAATTAAAGCGCTTGTTGAAAGAAAGACCTCGCAACATGAATTGCCTTTGGACGCAATGGCACAATTTGTCTGAGAGCGCCATCCGCCAAAGGCAAGCGGCGCGGCTGCGACAATTCCTGCGCGACGCTGTCCTTCCCTTCTCGGCTTATTACCGACAGCTTTTTCAAGAGCGCGGTCTTAGGGCTGACTCCATCCAATCGCTCGACGACCTGGCAAAAATCCCCTTCACAAGCAAAGCGGATTTGTTGAATACATCCGGCCATCCGCAACGGTTCAGGGATTTCCTCTTGATTCCGGACGAAAAAAAATTGTCGCGGCGGCCGGGGACGATTTGCCGCGCGCTCCTGAAGGGGCGTCGCGCGGTCCGGGAACAGTTTGAAGCGGAGTTTCGTCCCATTTTCATGACATTCACCACGGGTCGGTCCGCTGAGCCGGTGCCCTTCCTCTATACGCGACAAGACATGAAAATTCTGGCGGAAGCCGGCCGGCGCGTGATGGAAGTCTGCGGCGCGCAACCGGAACAGCTTCTGGTCAATGCGTTCCCCTACGCGCCGCATCTGGCATTCTGGCTCACCCATTACGCGGGAACCGAGTTTGGCGCAATGACGTTCAGCTCCGGCGGCGGCAAAGTCATGGGCACGGACGGCACGTTGCGGCTCCTCAAGAAATTGAAGCCGGACAATTTGATCGGCATTCCAACCTTTCTTTATCACGTCCTTTCGCAGGCCGTCTCCGAAGGTGTGCAAATGAAATATCTGGCTAATAT
>JBOHXA010000295.1:0-1414 GCA_050737335.1 Limisphaerales bacterium
GGCTGTCCTAATGGCGCGAGTCTGGCGACATGATTGGAACCGACTGGGAGCGAGAGCGCCGGAATTGCATCGGAGAGAATGCGATTGCGGCTCTCCAAAGTCGTAGGGGAAAGTAAAACCGGCGCAGGCATAATTCGACGGAAAAACGTAGTCCGGCGGTTCGGGAGATTGGTCACTGATAATGCCGAATGCCAGTGAACCGTATTCATCGGCGGATTCCAATTCATAGGCCAAATTCTCCTTCAATTGCTCCGTCCCGTCCACGAAGGGAACTGAAACGGGAATTTCCAAATCGCCGTCAAAAAGTTGGCTGTCCAGCAGCGTGCTGTCGTCCGGGCCGAATGTTCCGCTTAGGCCGAGCGCCCGGCAACTGATGGTGTAGTTGTTGAAAGGCGGAAGCAGCGAAGGCGGGATTGCGTATTGGCCATTGGTAAAACTGCCAACCGCCACGTCAAAATAGTTGCTGCTTACGGTTGGATCAAAGGAGTAAATCGGTTGATCGTAAGAAAGTTCATCAATGACACTATCGGGGTAATACGCGCCCTGCGCCGAAACGTAAACGCGAATGGCCGTGACGCCATAGGGGATGTTTGGCACGAGCAGGATTTGCTGTCCGCCCGGCCCGCGCACAATTTCCGTGGCAATGGCCAATCGCGGGTTGCTCGCGTCATCCACGCCGCCCAAATATGACCCTCCGCTGTAATTGGCAGCCACCTGGTAATACGGAAAATCAGTGTCGTTCGGGTCGGTCAGGTCAATGGAAACCGATGTATCCGTATAAGAAAACTGGGTTGCAGGCACGGTGGCAATGGCCGAGCCGTTGCGATAAATTGTGTAGCTCACTACCAACCCTTGCGCCTCGTCCCATGAGATAGTCACACCATTATCTCCAACGACCGGGGCGGCATCGGCAACGGGAAACGGCGGCTGGTAAAACGTAAAAGGATTCAGGCTGTTCTGATATTTATACAGGTTTGAATAGCCGTCGCCAGCCGGGTCGCCGTAAGGGTCTATCCCGTTGGTGCCGAAGTATTTAATTTGCCACCAGTCCAGGATTCCCATGTCATAGCTGTCCTCCCAGGACAGGATTTTGAAAAAAAGCATGGTGTTTGTGCGCCCGGCGATATTCACGGCAAATGCTGTCCAGTTGGTGACTTCCGAGCCGGAAACGAAGCCTTCCGATGTCCAGTTAGTGTCGAGCACGCTTGGAGCCGACAGGATTTGGTATTGAATGTCCGGCAGAGTATTGGAGATGATTCCCACGAAGCTGTTGGTGATTATTCCCTGAACCTGTATCCAAAGGCCCGAGCCGTAATTCTGCGGGGATATTCCTGGAAAATACGGCGAGGGATTCGTGCCGCCGTCTCCGCCGCCCGGAATGGGCGGCTCTGAATCCATTGCCATCATGGAATGG
>JBOHXA010000296.1:0-1200 GCA_050737335.1 Limisphaerales bacterium
GCGCTCGAATGACCACTTCGTTGGTCAGAACCGTGAGAGCGTAAGCCTCGTTGCCGTGGGCGCGGCTGGCGTGTTTGGTGGTGAATAAAATCGCGTTGCGCGGCGAGCCGGGAAACAGCTTCCAATGGACCTTGAGCGGAAAACCGGTGGATTTCCGGAGCCGTTGGGCCAGGAATTCGGCGGTTTTGCGCGAATGCCAATTGGCGTAGATGCGGGTCCGCGCGTTGAGCGTAAAAGCGCCGTCCAATTGCTGGACCTTCTGTGGCAGCGGGATGAGCGCCAGTTCATTTGTGCCCGCGACGGCGGTCGTGGCGGCGGCGAGGGCAAGAACCAATCCTGCAAGGCATTTTTTTGCAATCTGTTTCATCTTATTCGGACGTTTGGTTTTCCGGAAGTTTGGCCGTTTGACCCAGTTTGGAGATTGCGCGTTTTTTTTAAAGCGAAAAATTCCGGCCCTCGCGGGACGGCGAAGCGGACGTGTGGCTATGGGACCGAGACGGCCAACGATCAGTCGCGGGGAGTATGGAGGGCCATAAAGTTCATGTCCGGGTCCGAGATGGAGCACGGCACCTGTTGAACCGTTTTGAATTCGACAAATGTGTGTTGTCCCAGAATGGGTCCCCTCCAGAAGTGCTGTTCCGCGTGACCATCGGCATAGACGATACCGCAAGCGTGAGCGAGTTGATTGCCGGGCAGTTCGGTGAATGTCGTCGTCGGATAACAGGGAGTATATAGGCACTCATCGTCAATGCTGTCGGGATGTTCGTCACAAATGACCCAACAATCGCTGGGGCCGGGGAAATGGAAATCGGTCGTCTTCTTGACGACGTGCCACGGACTCCATCCCCAGGGCGTGGCGGGGTTTCCGTATTTATACCCGTCGCCGATCGCGCCATTCATGGCGACGGTTCGCGAACGCCGATGCCAATCCAGCCTCGCTTCCGCCGGGCTGACGTAATGATCGGCCGGGCAGGTGAAGAGATCGGGATTCTGTCCGATATAATCTCCGAGGAGGGAGTATTTGTCATTCACCAGGTAACTTGTATTGGTATTGTATTGACCGGTGGACCAGTCAAGGGACCCCGCGATCCAGGATGGCGAGATGCTGCCTTGCGGGTAATAGGTAGTATTATAGACGTGAGGATCGCTATTGATGGCCAGACGCTCCTGGTTATCGCCCGCATAGATGAGCCACGCGGT
>JBOHXA010000297.1:0-7357 GCA_050737335.1 Limisphaerales bacterium
CCTTTACTGTCGCCGGGGGCAATTACGCGTCCATTTTTCTCTACCAGAACCAGACCATCGTCGCTGAAACAAACCTGGCGTCCTACAACCCATCCTCAGGTTCCGCAACCACCAACATCAGCTTCACGATTTCCAATGCCACTCCCGCCGATTCCGGCGCCTATACCGTCGTTGTCACCAACTTTTGGGGTAGCATCAGTAGCAGCAATATAACGCTAATGGTGGAATCGCCCTTGTCCGTCAGCGCGCCTGAGGGGCAGACCAATTACGCGGGCAGTGACCTCAGCTTGAGCGTCGCCCCGTCGGGAACACCTCCCTTTGCTTATCAATGGCAAAAAGGTGGCGTGAATCTGGCCGGCGGCGGCGGCTTGTCAGGCGTGTTCACCAATATACTCAATATCGCCCCGGCGGCCGTCAGTGATAGCGGAGATTATCAAGTGGTTGTCACCAATACTTCCGGCAGTGTGACCAGTAGCGTGGCGGTTGTTTCCATCCTCCCGGTTCCCCGATTCGCTTTGGCGCTTGGAACAGGCGGCGTCGTCCTGAATACCACGGACGGACTGCCAGGCGGCGAATACATCGTCGAGGATTCTACAAACCTCGCCGGCGGTTGGACCCCCATCCTTACCAACACCGTCCCGCCGGATGGTTCAATTACCATTACCAATGCCGGCCCGCTCAATTCCAGAGACCTTTTCTATCGAGTCGAGTTCCCCTGAGATTTTAATAGGGACTTTGCAGCACAACACGATAGAACTCGGACGGATTCGTGGCGTTCGGATCAACGAATGTCACCGGAGAACTGGAAACCGTCCCTGAACTGAGGTTCGTCCACGTCACCAGGTCCGTGCTGGCCTGGATGACATAAGCGAGATTCGTGGCGGCGCTGAACTGCAACTGAAATTGGCCGTTGGCGTCGGTGTTACCCGGCATCATAACCGGCGGTGGCGGCAACAGGCCGAGCACGCCGCTGGCGCTGATGCTAGTGTCTATATTAGTGACCGTGAAGGTTGAAAAGTCCGGGGTAGTAAGCAGGCAAACCGGGACGGGCGAACTGAGATACGGGCCCGTGTTGAAATTGCCGGCCACGTAGAACGTGGGCGAAACCGTCGGAACGACATTGATCGAGTAACGGCTATACCCTGGAAGCGCCGGCGCCAGCGGTTGTTCTGCCATCTGCCCAACCTGCGCCCAATTGCTGACCGAAAGGCCGGCATCAGTTGAAGACCAGACATAGAGCGAAAGCCCGGAAAAATTCGTTAAGATTAAATTCTCGCCGCTGAAAAAGCCCGGGCCCGAGTCGTACAAGGCATCGAACACAGAACTGCTGGGCAGGTATAAAAGGTTGATGTTGCCGACGGCATCGGCGTAATTGGTGAAATTCCCGGCGGCATGGCTCCCATTCAGCAGATCCGCAAATTGTGTCTTGCCTGAATTTGCGGCGGAGCCGTTCAACGAAACGATCGGCCATTCTTCCTGGGTAAGCCAAAAGGAATTATTAGTGGCCGGGGCGCTGGCCAGGCCCTTGAAATTAATGGACAGTTTGGAATTGCCGCCCAGGTTCAGGTTGCCAGCCGACACCGAAATGGCAGGAAAGCTGGCGCTGGTGCTGTTGCTCGCCAGGTTCCAAACGAACGTTCCGCCGGCGCTCAAATCCAGCCCATTTGCCAGCGACAGTGTTGCCGCTCCCGAAACCGTGCCGGGTTCGATATTGCCGGCGCCGGAAACGGCTCCGCTGACATAGCCCGATCCGCTCAATGTTCCGCCCGCCTGCATAATGACCGAACCGGCGCCCACGGAGTTGCCCGTCTGGCTGTCCGCCTCAAGTGTGCCGCTCGAAATCGTGGTTGTGCCGCTGTAGCCGTTATTGCCGCTTAGGACGAGTGTGCCGGCGCCGGTCTTTGTCAGTGAAGCTGAACCGGTGATGTTGCCGCCATAGGTCAAGGTATTGCCACTGGAAACACTAATGGTTGAGTTTCCGTTCAGTGAAACCAAGCGGTTCGAATTGATGGCAAAAGAGGTATTGGCCGTGAGAGTGCCGCCGGCCAGGCTAATATTCAAAGTGGGGGTGCCGGCCGCTGTTCCAAAATTGTCGTCGGCGATGACACTTAAGACGCCGTTTGAAATGATGGCGCCGCCGGTGAACGAATTGGCTCCGGTTAAGGCAAGTGTCCCCGGGCCGGATTTGACCACTCCTCCAACGCCGCTCATTGTCCCTGAAATCGTGACTAATTGTCCGGACCCGGCGATGTCCAGCAACGGCGTCGCGCCCAGGTTCCACGGGCCGCTCAATGTGAGTCCGGCCGAGTTTGCGCTGAGGAGCAGGTTGACATTCGCCGCGGTGAACGCGTTGGTGACGGTAAGCGCGGCGGTGCCTTCCACCGCCAATTGGCATGAACTTGACGTTGTCATAGTGATCGGACCGGTGCCAAAGGCGCTGCCGTTGTTGAAAAAGAGAGTTCCAACGAACGACGGCAGGCCCACATAGCCCAGGGCCGTGCCGCCACTGAAGGTATTGGGCGCGTTAAAATAGGTGTTTCCCCCGCCTTCAAAGACGGCTTGGCCCGGCCCGGTCAGCGGAACGGCGACGGTTGTTGTGCCGCCGTCGCTGCCGCTGGTATCGAACGCGTCGGCGCCGGCGACCAGATTAAGGGAACCGCTGCCGCTGAGGGTGACGAAGAACCCTGGTGGATTCAATGATCCATTGAAAATGCCGGCGATGCTGATGGCCGAGTTCACGTTGACGGCAAATGGGGTTGTCACCGCGGTGCTGCCGGCGCAAAAGCACGCCGCAACCCCGGATGAAAATGCCACTGGCGAGGCGGATTGAGCGGAACTCGTGCTCCATCCCGAGTTTGTGTTCCAGGCGCCCGCAAGGTTCGCGGCACTCGGGGTTGCCGTGCCTTCAGGGTCCCAGTAATAAACCGTTGCCATGACGGGGAGGGTCAAAAACGATGTGACCAACGCAAGGGAGATTAGGAATGATATTTTCATTGAGCTCGTGCTTAAAGGCCAGTCGCCGGGGCCTTTTGATCTGTTCAGGCGGATACGTTCTGTAGTGTTCTTAATTGCCTTTGAAATCCGGTTTTGGCAACCATGTTGCTGATTTTGACTTTTAAATTTAAAAAGTCAAGCTTATTTTGGCTCGGGCCGCCGGGGCTTCTTCCACGGTTTATGGGCTTTCGCATTCAGGCCGTGCCAGCGGCAGCCCGGTTTCGTGAAATCATCCGTGGGCCGCGGAGCATGTTGACATGTCGCATGATCAGGACGAGGTTTAAACATGAAAAGGACAATTGTCATGTTGGCAGTTGCAACCGCTTCAATGGTGGCTTTTGCGCAACCGCCTAAAAATCCCGAGTCTGCTCCAAAACCCTTGCCAACGCCAACGGCGAGTGTGCAGACGCGGATAACTCTGGTGAAAAAGGAAAGCGCGCGAACACCGGTGCGTGTATTCTCGACGCCTCTCAAGTATCTTGCCAAACCCCGCGCCAACCAAAAGGTCTGGAGCGTTGGCGGAATGAGTTCGCTTCCCTGGATGCGGATTACTGGGATCCACCCCGGTTATCCGATCATGCCGCGGCCGGAATTGCACGAGTCAACACTGTATCTGTTTTGGGTGGGCGGAAGCCCGCGCTGAGGGCGCGGTTGTCACTTGAGGGCGCGAGCGGCCTGATCGGCGAGGTTGACGACGATGTTTGGAAAAGTGCCGAGCCAAATCATGCCGGCGATGCAAAGGACGATGGAGAATTTCGCGGGGCCGGAAAGGCGGATGGGAGAGAGGTCGGGTGTTTCCTTGCTCCAATAGATTGCCCGGATGACGCCAAAATAATAGTAAAATGAAATGACGATCCCGGCCAGGGCGATAAAGGCGAGGTAATAATAGCCGTAGTTGGTTGGCCCCTCGGCAATAATGGCCCTGAGCAGCAGAAACTTTCCAAAAAATCCGGCGAGCGGCGGCAGGCCGGCCAGGGAAACCATGGAAAAAGTCATGGTTGTGGCAAGCAAAGGAGAGCGTTGATTCAAACCGGCCAGGCCCGACACGTCTTCATCATCCAAGTGTCGCATCGCCAGGTTGATCACCGCGAACGCCGCAACGATGGTGAAGAGATAACCCGCCAGATAATACATCACGGCGGATTGACCGCTGGCGCTTAAAGCCGCCACGCCCAAGAGCAAATAACCCGCGTGCGAAATGCTCGAATAACCCAAAAGCCGCTTCAAATTACGTTGAGGGATGGCGCAAAGGTTTCCATAGAGAATGGTCAGGGCTGAGATGATAATCAGCCAGGTGCTCCACTGGCGGGCCACGTCCGGTATCGCCGTGAACAAAACGCGGAGCAGCAGGACGAAGCCGGCGGCTTTCGATCCCACAGCCAGAAACGCGGTCGTGGGCGTGGGCGCGCCCTGATAGACGTCGGGCGCCCAGATTTGAAATGGAACGACAGAGATCTTGAAGCCAAGACCGGTGAGCAGGAACAGCACGCCCGCCAGAAAGATTTTATTCGTCAGGTATTGAGGGACGACCGCGGCCAATCGGGTGAAATTCATCTCGCCAGTCGTTCCCCAAATCAGAGCAATGCCGAAGACCATGAAAGCCGACGACAACGCTCCGATGATGAGGTACTTGACGCCGGCCTCGAGGGATAAAAGGTTGCGACGTTGATAGCTCACCAGGACGTAAAAAGTCACGGTGATCAGTTCGACGGAAACAAAGAGCATCGCAAAATCATTCGAGGCAGCCGCAAAGAGCATCCCCGTAAGGGCAAAAACGACCAGAGAATAGAATTCCGGCACGCTTGACGCGATTTTCTCGGAAAATTCCGCGGTCAAAAACAATACAAGAATGGCAGCGACAAGAAACAATCGCTGAAAGAATATGGCCATGGAATCCTCCACGAAGGCTCCATTAAAGGCGGTACCGGTCGGCGCGTCCCTTCCCAAAAGAGTCACTAACATGACGGCCAGGGCCACGATCGCCAGATAAGCCAACGCCTTTTTGCGCTGAGGCGTGACACCAAAAAAGAAGTCGGCCAGCATCAGGACTATGCCCAGGGCGATTACCCAGATTTCCAAAGTCATCAGGTAGGTGTTCATTGATTTTCGATTGGCGTCTGCCGGCTGTCTATAGATGCCGCCTGAAAGCCGCGCGGCGCGGCCTTAAGAGTTGAAACCGTTGCCGGGGCCGATTCCCCGCCGTTTCTGACAATCACAGGGGACGCCTGGTATGCCGCCAGGACTTTATTGACATCCGGCTCAATTTGATTGGTCAGTAACTTTGGAAAAAAGCCAAAGACAAACAGCGCCGCCAGCAGCAGCGCATAAGGGAATTTGCGCCAAAGCCCGGCATCCTCGACGTTCGCAAGCTTGTCCGGCACTGGACCATGCAGAATGGTCCGGACCGCGCGGGTCATATAAATACCGCCAATCATCAATCCACCCCAAACCGCAAGGATCGTGACGACGGGAAATACTTTCCACGCGCCGAAAAAGACGGTGACCTCGCCGACGAAATTGGCGAAGCCGGGCAGTCCGCAGCCGGCCATTGCCGCCATGACCAGGGCTGTGCCGATAAACCGCAATGGGCGGCATAAGCCCCCGAGTTCAGACATCTGGAGCGTGCCGGCGCGTTGATAGATGAAGCCGCTCAACGCAAACGTGAGCGCCGCCAGGAATCCGTGGGCGACCATAATGAACACCGCGCCCGTGACCCCAATCAGGTTCAGGCTGGCGATGCCCAGAAAGATAAAACCCATATGCGCAACGCTGGAATTGCCGATCAGCAGATTCAAGTCGCGCTGGCGCATGGCGACCCAGCCGATATAAAGGATGTTGCCAAGGCAAAGCCATGATAGAATGGTCATCCAACTGTGAACCGCCTGCGGCATCAACGGCAGAGCAATGCGAATCAAGCCATAAAGGCCGAACTTTTTAAGAACGCCCGCGTGAATCATCGCCGTTGGGGCTGGCGCGGATCCGTAGCCCAGCGGCGCCCAGGAATGAAACGGCCACAGCGACACCAAAATGCCAAACCCGAACAACAGGAGGGGGAACACAAAACCTTGGGCATGCGCCGACATCGGGTTGGCCTTCACATGGGCGATCATTTGCGGAATGTCGAAAGTATTCGCGCCGCATTTGAGATACAGCGCGATAATGCCCAGCAGGGCAAGAAGCGCCCCAATGCTCAAGTAGAGGGTGATTTGAAAGGTCGCATAGTTCTTGCGGGCGCCGCGGCCCCATACGCCAATCATGATGAACGTGGGTACCAACGCCAATTCGTGCAGGAAATAGAAGAAAAACAAATCGAGCGACGCGAACGCGCCCAGAATGCCCCCGCTCATGATCAGCAGAAGAATATAGAATTCCTTTTCGCGCGTCTGGATTTCCCAGGAGCATAGCGCGGCGGCAAACGAAACGACCGCGCCCATTAGTATCAGCCCCACATTCAAGCCGTCCACACCCACGTGGTAGCTGATGCCAAGGGATTCGACCCAGGAAACCCGGCCTTCAAATTGGTAACCGCTTGCGCCGGGCACGAACTGGCAAAACATCTTTATCGCCAGGACCATTGAAGCAAAGGTGCCGGCCAATGCGATGAATCGGATAATGACCCGATAATTGCGCGGCACAAAAAGCAGCACCAGCGCGGCGATCAGCGGCGAGAGAAAAATGTGAGTTAGAATGGACATTTTATTTCAGAACCACGTAGAGGGCGATGGCAACGCCGAGCACGAACAAAAACGCGTACGTTTGCAGGTTGCCTGTTTGCAAATGCCGCAGAGCGCGTCCGCTTAAGTTTGTGCCGCCGCGAATTAATCCAATGCAAGCTCCCTCAATGATCCAGCGATCAAACCCATCGGCGACCGCCGCGATAAAGTCGTGCGCCCGAACAAAGATGCCCTGATAAATCTCGTCGAAATAAAACTTGTTTCTCATCGCCGTTGCCAGGCCGCCCAGCTTTTCCGGCAATGGGTCCGTCTCCGCCTTTGCGTACAAAACGTAAGCGCACGCCAGGCCGATACAAAAGGCGCCAACGCCCAACCAGGCGGCCATTGGCGAATGCTCGAACGGCGCAAAAAATGTCGAGGCGAAACCGGCGGATTTCTCGGGTTGGTGAGGAAATATGCGGTTATAAACCCCTTCGACTCCAATCCAGCCGCCGATCAGGCTGAAAACGGCCAGGACAATCAGGGGCAATGTCATGACCGGCGGCGATTCATGCGCATGTGAGACGATGTCCGATTTTTCTCCGCCGCAGAAGACGACGAAGAACAGCCGAAAGGTATAAAAGGTTGTCAACGCCGCGACAAAAACGCCGACGGCAAAGAGCAAGTGACCTTCCAGGCCAGGGTGCGCC
>JBOHXA010000298.1:0-6971 GCA_050737335.1 Limisphaerales bacterium
AGTCCGCGATAGTAATGTATCGCGTGGACGGCGTCAGCGGTCTAAATGTTTTAACTGGCATAATAAACGCGTTAAGCGTAAAAGTTTTATCAGCAACTTCGGAGTTGGCAGGCCATCATTCCCGGCTCGTTGGTCGAGCATTCGGTTATCGGTCTGCAAACATGCTGTCCATTCCTTTTAGGAGAAACGGAGCGGTCAAAATATCAGAACCAAAAAGCATTGCAAGCGGTTTTTAAAAAAACTTTCGGCCCCGAATAGCATCCCATTAAGAGACGCTCCCGGTTTAAAACGCGTCCTGGACTGCGCGCAAATCCGATTACCTAAACAAGACAGCCAAGGCGCAACTTTTCAATGCGGCCACTTCGGAATGGTTATGGCATTTGTTTTAGTGCGAATGGTTGTTCCTTAAATAGCGCGCGGCTCATGGCTAAAATTCGATTTGCGCCCTTGCGTCGACGGCAATACTCCCCTTCAATGGAGACAGACCGTTGCCCATATTTGACGCCGCGGTCCATTACACGTGATCGAAGCGCGGCAATTGACAAAACTGTTTGGTGACCCGAAGCAAGGGAGATGCCGCGCGGTTGATGGGCTTCATTTCCGGTGCGGGCCCGGCCAGATTTACGGCTTATTGGGCGCCAACGGCGCCGGTAAGACGACCGCTTTACGGTTGCTGGCAACGCTGCTTAAACCCAGCGCTGGAACGGCGACGGTCGCAGGCTACGACATCATCCGCGAGCCGGACAATGTCCGCGCCAGGGTAGGCTTTATCTCGAGCGGCACTGCATTGTACGGCCGGTTGACGGCGCGCGAAACGGCTGAATACTTCGGACGGCTCTATGGAGTTAAAGAGGACGTCCTGCAACGGCGCATTCACGAATTGTTTTCAAGGCTGGAAATGGCCGGATTTGAAAATCGGCGATGTGACAGGCTTTCTACCGGGATGAAACAAAAGGTATCCATCGTGCGCACCCTGATCCACGATCCGCCAGTGATGATTTTTGACGAGCCGACGATGGGGCTGGACGTAATGACCGCGCGCGCCATCGTGCAATTTATCCGGGACTGCCGACATAATGGAAAGACAGTCATCCTTTCGACCCATGTGATGAACGAGGCGGAAAAACTCTGTGATCTAATAGGCATAATCCATCAGGGGCGATTGCGGGCCGAAGGCACGCTGGAACAGCTGCGGGCGCAGTTCCAGGCAACGGACCTGGAAGATGTCTTCATTCGGTCGCTGGAGGGCGGGTCATGAATTGGCGCGCGATTCGCACCATCTACGGCAAAGAAATGCGCGATTCCCTGCGTGACCATCGCACGATCATTTCGATGATCGTCGTTCCGGTCCTGGCCATACCGTTGCTAATATTTGGCGTCGGCGCATTGGCGATCAAGACCGTGGCGAAGGCGCGCCAGGAGGCGCCGCGAATCATGGTCATCGGCGGCGAACATTCGCCGGAGGCGCTTTCGGAATTGCGCGCGACAAAGGATTTTAAAATTATTCCCGCGACGGCCGATTTTACCAATCAGATTGCGGAAAAACAGGTGCGGGCGGCCGTTAGATTGCCATCGGATTTCGACGCGATGGTTCTGCGCGGACAAAAGGCCCGCGTGAACATTTATGAGTATCAAACGGATATCAGTTCCGATTTTGCGGCAGAAAAGTTGAACGCATTTTTCAAAAAGCTGAGCGATATGACCGTGCGGAAACGCCTAAGAAGCAGGAATGTTCCGGCGGAAATCCTGGAGCCGTTTGACATTGAGCAGGCGAATGTGGCGCCGGCGGCGAAAGTGGGGGGCAGCCTTTTGGGCCGTTTCCTACCGTACATCATCATCACGCTATGCTTGACTGGCGCCATGTATCCGGCCATTGACATTACCGCGGGAGAAAAGGAGCGGGGAACGATGGAAACGATTTTGTGTTGCCCCGTGGCGCGAATCAACCTGGTGATGGGAAAATTTCTAACCGTGTTCACCATTTCCGTGACGACGGTCATCCTGTCGTTGTCAAGCATCTGCGCAACATTTGAAGCGGCTAAGACGGTGTTTGCGCATTCGTTGCCCCGGCAACCGGTGTTGAATATTGCCGCCATTGACGTCGCCGGCCTTTCCGGGGTGTTTGTCATGATGCTTCCAGCGGCGGTGATGTTATCGGCTTTCATGTTGATGATTGGTTTATTTTCCAAAAGTTTCCGTGAAGCGCAAAGTTATGCCGGACCCTTATTGATTCTGATGATCATACCCACGATGCCGGCTATCCTGCCCGGAACGCAACTGACACCTCATCTCGCCCTTGTGCCATTGATGAATGTGAGCCTCGCCTCAGCCGAAATGATGTCGGGCATCTGGCACTGGAACTACATCCTGATCATTTTCGGATCGGCTTGCACGTATGCGGCCATCGCGTTGGCGGCAACGGTGTGGATGTTCCATCGTGAAGGAGTGATTTTCCGTTCCTAAAAGGGGGTTCTAACCTTGTTCCGGTATGGTGGCTTTTACGGTGCGGCAGCGGTGGGAGGCGGGTCGAACAGTAAAAGTGAGGCGCCTCAAGGCGTCGGCAATTCGTTCGTCGAAATGCAACGGAAATCAGACTCTTGATCCCGCGAATTGGGACCACGGCGCGCCCGGCATGGTCTCCTGCAATCAAAAAACTGAAAACTGGTAAATCCAGTATTTTTTGGGCATAATTTTGATTGATGCGGGAAAAATTTCAGGTTTTGGCAGAATCCTTGGAAACGTTTGTTCTGGACGTCATTTTTGAAGTGCGTCACGACGTTAAGGCGAATGCCGCGCGCGCCCTTTTATTCGTATTTTCCAAGCTGTTTCATGTCGGCGTCAACATTCGCCGCTGGCTTTACAACTATCGCATCTTCCGGGATAAGACATTGGGCGTGCAGGTGATCGCCATCGGGAACCTGACGGTAGGCGGGACGGGTAAAACGCCGGTTGTTGAAAAATTCGCGCGGGAATTGCGCGATGCGGGCCGCAATGTGGCCATTCTCTCGCGCGGATACCGCTCCAAACCCAAACCGTTCCATCAGTGGCTCTTCGACAAACTGTTTCTTCGGGAAGATCAGACTCCCCCGCGCGTGGTATCGGACGGCAAATCGCTTCTACTGGATTCGGAAATGGCCGGGGACGAGCCGTATATGCTCGCTTCCAATTTGCGGGACGTGGTGGTGCTCGTGGACAAGGATCGCGTCAAAAGCGGACGTTATGCGATTGAAAAATTCGGCTGCGACACCCTGGTGCTGGACGACGGATTCCAGTATTGGAATTTACGCGGGCGCCGCCATGACGTTGTCCTGATCGACCGGCAACAACCTTTCGGCAATGAGCATCTGTTGCCGCGCGGGACATTGCGCGAGCCGCCTTCGCATCTGTCGCGGGCGCAAACGATTTTTATTACCAAGAGCGATGGCAATACCGGCAGTCTGCGCGAGCGCATCGCAAAATTCAATTCCGGCGCGGCGGTGATCGAATGCGTGCATCATCCGCTTTATCTTGAAGACATTTATACCGGCGAACGCAAAGAGCTGGATTTTTTGCGGGGCAAAAAGGGCGGTTCTTTGAGCGGCATTGCGCAACCGGAAAGCTTCGAACAAAGCCTGGTTTCGCTTGGCGTGGAGTTGGTGTATTCCAAGCGCTTTGCAGATCATCATCGGTTTACGCAACAGGAAGTGTTGAACGTCATCAACCGGGGCAAGAAGCGGCAGGCCTCGGTCATCATTACGACGCAAAAGGATGCCGTGCGCTTTCCGAAAATTGACCGCCGTGACCTGCCGATTTACTTCATGCGCGTGGAAATCCGGATTGTAAGCGGCGCGAATGATTTCCAGGATTGCGTGCGGAAAATCTGCTTCAAATGATTTTTATCTATTATCTTGCCCGCGCGCTGATCGCATTGGTTCAGAGGTTGCCATTGCCGGTGGTGGCGCGCGTGGGGCGATTCGGCGGAGGACTGGCGTTCCATCTCGACGCGCGGCACCGGCGCGTAGCATTGGCGAATTTACGGATGTGCTTCGGAAATGAAATGTCGGAGGCCGAAATCTCGGCGCTCGCAAAGGAAAATTTCCGGCGGCTGGGCGAGAATTATTGTTGCGCCATTAAGACCGCGGCCATGAGCGCGGAGCAACTTCATCCCTATGTCGAGTTCGTCCGCCCCGAACAGCTTCAACCGCCAAGGCGCATGGTCATGGCCGTTGGTCACTTCGGGAATTTTGAATTGTATGCACGGTTCCAAAATTTCTCGTCCGGTTATCAGTGCGCGACGACGTATCGCGCGCTCAAGCAGCCGGAACTTAACCGGCTGCTTCGAGCGCTTCGCGAGATGTCAGGCTGCCTTTTTTTTGAGCGCCGCACTGACGGCCCCTTGCTGCGCGCCGCCATGAACGCCCCGAACGTCATTCTGGGATTGCTCGCCGACCAAAGTTCGCGCGGGATGCGCGGGCCGTTTTTCGGGCACGATTGTGACACCGGCCTGGCTCCGGCAATTTTCGCGCTCAGGTATCGCTGCGAGCTATACACGGCGTTTTGTTTTCGAGTGGCCCCGGCCAAATGGCGACTGGAGCTGGGGGATAAAATCCTGACTCAAGAGCACGATTCGCCGCGTTCGAGCGCGGAGATCATGCGCGACGTGAATCGTTCATTTGAAAATGCGATTCGTCGAGACCCGGCCAATTGGTTTTGGGTCCACCGACGGTGGAAAGCGCAAAATGGCCCGCCCAAAGCCGCCGAGCCGAGAAAGGCCGAAAACACAGTATAAAATGTCGCAAAATCCGTCATTCTTATTATCTGTCCGGGATATTTCGTTGCTTCTTTTCCAATTTTCCTCTTTCCTCCTTTTTTCCGCATGAAGCGCCTTCTCGTCCGCGGCACCAATTGGCTCGGCGACGCCGTCATGACAATCCCGGCGTTGATGCGGTTACGAGAAAAGTTTCCGGAGGCGTATATCGCGCTTGTGAGCCCAGAAAAGCTGCGGGAGCTTTGGTTGCATCATCCGGCTGTGGATGAAGTCATATCAACCCGCCGTCGCGAGGGCCCGCTCGCTATTGCAAAGAAAATACGGCAAGCGAACTTTGACGCAGCCCTTGTATTGCCCAATTCACCGCGATCAGCGATGGAAGTGTTTTTAGCCGGAATTCCAAATCGGATCGGTTACGCGCAGCCATGGCGAAACTTTTTTCTTACACAAATCCTCGAACGCCGCGCCAGCGGTGTAAAAATGCGGAAGCGGACCGCGAGCGAAATCAAGAAACTGGCTCGAACGAGTCCGCAGTCTGGAACGAGGAATGCGCCGTTTTTAGCATCGGCGCATCAGGCGCGCGTATATTTGGACCTAGCGTCCGCACTGGGAGCGAATCCGGAGCCGTTGGCGGCAAAATTGGTTGTCACCCCCGAGGAAATCGAGGCCGCGAAGAAAACGTTTCGCTTTGAGGACATGGCGTATAAACATCCATTCTTTGGAATCAATCCAGGCGCGGAGTATGGGGGGGCCAAACGCTGGCCAGCCGAAAAATTCATTGCAACCGCTTTGGGCGTTCGCGAACGGGTGGCGTGCAATTGGTTGATCTTTGGGGGTCCAGGAGACAAAGAGATCGCGGAAAAGATCGAAAGGGGAATTGGTTCGGCAATATATAATTTGGCAGGGCAAACGTCGTTGCGCGAAATGATGGCGTTGATGAAAATGTGCCGGGTTTTTCTAACAAATGACACCGGACCAATGCACGTAGCCGCGGCGTTGGCCGTGCCAGTGGTGGCGATTTTTGGGAGCACATCGCCGGAATTGACCGCGCCATTGGCTGCGAACGCGTCGCGCGTCCATATCCTGGCCTCCGACGCGGCCTGTTCGCCTTGCTTCCTGAGGGAATGCCCGATTGATTTCCGCTGCATGAAGGGGATTAGTGTGGACTGTGTGGTTGAAACGATAGCGGAAGCGGCGAGCGGCGAGCGGCGCATCGAGAGGGTAATTTAAGACCCACACCAATCACACAACTGCCAAGCCAACGAAAGCCGTGGACAATACCCGGGCACAGCTAAAGACGCTGAAATAATTTCGTTACTGCCCGAGCGGGTCGAACTCACAGCCGGGCACAAATCCGAATGGCGCCCCGGCCTGGTAGCCGATGTAGTAATCGTTGCGATAAAGCGGGTCATAGGGCATGACTGGCCTGGCGTTGTCCGGATAGACGGGCTCCGGCGTCACATATTTCGTGCAGACAGGGTGATAGGGCGGCAGAGGAAAAGTCACCACCTCATAAATGCCAATTCCTGTACGGGCAAGAGAAAGGTCCATGCCTTTGATGAAGCCGGTTGTGGAGCCTTGGGTGGACGAATCCCAAACTGTGGTTTGTTCCATGGACCTGCGCAACCCGGAGAGCCGGACGATTTCGCAGGTGTTTCTGATACCGCGTCCGAGTTTCGCTTCCGGACCCGCGCAACCGGCAGTGAACATGGATGTAATGGCGATCAAAGCAAAGAATGGGAAAGTTTTTCGCATACAGTTCAGTTTATTTGCAGCTTACGCCCCTTTCGCCAAATGTAAAGGTTTTTGTTCCGGCGATTGCGGAAATATTTTGCCCCCAAAAAAGAATGGAAAACCGTTTGCGATCTCAGCCAACGGGCGCCGATACGAAATTGAAGCGCCAGCGGCGGCCTGGCAATTGTTTCAAGCGCGGTTTCCCAAAATGCGGACTGCGCAACCATTAAATTTCCGGCTGTTGCAAAGATTCCTTTTCCAGAAAGTTTATCAGACGTCCGAATGCGCGCATCAATTCGCCGCGCGGTTCGGCCGCTTTGTCGCCTAGTGACAGGTCAATCGGCAAGCTCATCGCTTCGGGGTAATAATTGGCAATCGCGTGCCGGGCGGCCCGTTGTCCGAAGCTCCGAAGGAGGGTGGGGACCGCAGTTGCAAGGGTTTTTGTGTCAGCGGTCACTCAAAACCAGCCAGGGAGGGTCGAATGAAAACC
>JBOHXA010000299.1:0-4397 GCA_050737335.1 Limisphaerales bacterium
TTAATTTCGCCGGTTCCCATGGCAGCGGACATGAATGTTTGCTGGGTTTTGAGGCTCAATCGCGTCCAAATTTACTCAGAGCGCGCTCACGCGGCGTCCCTACGAAAACCCGTGGCAGCGGACATGCGTCCGCTCCAACTCCTTCGCGGAGCAATCCTGCGGCCTCCCTCGCCACCCAACCCGCCACCCAACGGTACCTGAAACGCCGCAAACGATCATTGTCCCCTTGCTCCGGAATGCCTCAGTTGTTCCAATTCCTTTTTTAACGGCAGCCAATAAAGGCGATTCTTTTCCGTTTCGCCAATTTCCTCAGCCAATAATTGCTCCGCCATTTTCTCGATTTGTCCGGCCAGCGCGACATCCAGCAACGGCCTTTTTCGCGCAAGCACGTGCGCCAGCTTCCGATTCCGTTTTCACAATCCATTAATCCAGTCAGCCCAGCCTCAGGTCCGCCGTCGCCGGATCATTGGCAGTGACAATTTTACGCATTTTTGTCACGGCGGCTTTCAGGCTCCGGGCGGCAAAAAGGCTCGTGCCGGCCACGAATGTGTCCGCCCCGGCGCGCGCGCATTCCGCCGCTGTCTGGTTGTTGATGCCGCCGTCCACGCTGATGCGATACGACAAGTTTCGTTCTCTTCGCCAGGCCGCCGCCTGTTGCATTTTCGGCAGTGTCTCGTGAATAAATTCCTGTCCGCCAAAGCCCGGGTTCACCGTCATCACCAGCAACAAATCAATTTTATCCAAAAACGCCTTGGCCATTGAAATTGGCGTGGGCGGATTCACGGCCAATCCCGCTTTCTTGCCCAGTTTTTTTATTTTCCAAAGCAACGCCTCAACCTGCCCGTCCAGTTCCACGTGAATGATCATTTCATCCGCCCCGGCCCGGGCAAAGGCTTCGAGGAGGATCTCCGGACTGCTGCACATCAAGTGGACGTCAAAAAACAAACGGTTCAGCGGACGGATGGCTTTGACGACCTGTGGCCCGAACGAAATGTTCGGCACGAAATGACCGTCCATAATGTCCAAATGCAGCCAATCTGCGCCTGATTTTGAGGCGCGAACGGCGTCCTTGCCAAACGCGGCATGGTTTCCAGCAAGCAGCGAAGGTGCGATAATCATTTAAAGCATCCAGTTTGGGTCAGCATGGCTCAAACATGAAGTCAAAAATAGGCGGGACGGAATACGCATCCATATTTAAATTAAACGTTCAGGGCCTCGTTTATGCCAAAAAACGAACTTGCAACTCAAAGCGATATCTTTTTACTTAACGTCAAACACAATGTTGTACGAACGGTGGCGGAAGGTAGCTCAGGACAAAGGCAATGACGTCGCAATGCGAGATTTGGCATCCGGCGAATCGTGGACGTTTTCCGAATTGAGCAGAGAAAGTGAAGGGCCCTTGCCCAATCATGAGGGCATTCTTTTTCCCTACGGCATGGCTCCACAATTTGTCATTGCGGTTTTGCGGGCCTGGCGATCACAAACGGTCGTTTGTCCCCTCGAATTGCAGCAGCAACCGCCCAACCTCCAGCTTCCGCCTAAATCCTGTTGCCACCTCAAAATCACCCCGGCCGGAACCGACGCCCGACGCGTCGTGGCCTTCACCGGCGAACAACTCGCCGCCGACGCGGATAATATCGTGGCCACAATGGGGCTGCGGGCCGATTGGCCAAATTTGGGCGTCATTTCGCTCGCCTATTCCTACGGTTTTTCAAATCTGGTGCTGCCATTGTTGCTGCACGGAATCCCCCTCTTTTTGGCGCCCTCGCCTTTGCCGATGGCGTTGCGGTGCGCCGCTCATGCGGATTGGAACCTGACAGTCCCAGGCGTGCCCGCCCTATGGCATGCCTGGCAGAAAGCCGGGGCCATCCTCAGCAACGTCCGCCTCGCCATTTCAGCCGGTGCGCCTTTGCCATTATCACTCGAGCGGGCTGTCTTCGCCGAGCACGGCGTGAAAATTCACAATTTCTACGGTTGCACCGAGTGTGGCGGCATCTCTTACGATGCCACGCCCCAACCGCGCGTGGATGAATCGTCCGTCGGAAGGCCATTAAAAAATGTAAAAGTTGAGGTTGGCAACGACGGATTTCTCCGGGTTTATGGCCCCTCTGTGGGACAAACGTATTGGCCCAAAAAAGAGCAGGCGCTCGGTGCAGGCATGTTCCAAACCGGCGATTTTGCCGAAATCAACGAGGGACATATCCACCTGCGCGGCCGTGCCGATGATCACATCAACGTGGCGGGAAGAAAGGTATTGCCAACGGTCATAGAAAATGCGTTGCTCCAACATGAATCAGTCAAGGATTGCGTCGTCTTTGGCGTCCCCAGCGCAAATGCGGATCGCGTGGACCTGATTGTTGCGTGCATCAACGTCCATCGGCACGGCGTCAAGGAAGAGTTAAAACAATTTCTGCTGCAAAAACTGCCGGGTTGGCAGGTGCCGCGTGAGTGGTGGTTTGTGGATACCCTCGAAAGAAATGCCCACGGAAAACCCTCTCGCGCGCAATTTCGCAGGAGTTTCCTTGAAAATCGCGGGCTGAAACCGTCCGGATAATTTTAAGCCAAATGAGGGCGCCGAAAAATTCTTGAACATTTTCTCCGGCGACTGTCTAATTCTACAAATCGTTGGACGCTTTTCCATGACGGATGGTTTTATTCGCGTCTGCGCAGGCTGAGAAAAAGCTGGTCACTCACATGATTAAAGTTCGAGATTTAACAAAATATTTTGGAACAAAGCGGGCCGTTGACGGCATTTCATTCGAAGTGCAACGAGGAGAAGTTCTGGGCTTTTTAGGGCCCAACGGCGCCGGCAAATCCACCACGATGCGGATGATTACCGGTTTCATCACGCCCACCAGCGGCTCGGTAACGGTGGGAGGATTCAACATGCTCGAAAATCCCATCCCCGCCAAAAAACTCGTCGGCTACCTTCCCGAAAACGCTCCCGCTTACACGGACATGACCGTCCTGGGTTTTTTGACCTTTGCCGCCGAAATCCGCGGTCTGCGCGGTGAGGCCAAATCCAAAGCGGTCCGCCGCGCCGCTGAATTGTGCTTTCTGGAACCGGTCCTCTATCAGAGTGTGGACACTCTGTCCAAAGGTTACCGGCATCGCGCCTGTTTTGCGCAATCCATTATTCACGATCCGGACATTCTGGTTTTGGATGAGCCAACCGACGGCCTTGACCCTAACCAAAAACATGAAGTGCGTCAGTTGATCCGCAGAATGGGCCAGAGCAAGGCCATCATCTTTTCCACCCATATTTTGGAAGAGGTGGATGCCGCCTGCTCGCGCGCGATCATCATTGATCGCGGAAAAATCGTCGCCAACGGCGCCCCCGCCGAACTCCGCCGCAAATCCGAATGGGATGGGGCCGTCACGTTGCGCGTCAACGGTGTGTCGCCCGACGAAGTACAGCAAAGGTTGAGGAGCCTGCGGTCGGCGAAAAAGACTTTGGCCAGTTCGACCGGTACGCGCGTCACGGTGACCGTTTTCCCCAGGACGTCCGGTGACGGCGATTTGACCCGCGAGGTCATGGAGGCCACCAACGGCTGGCAAGTCGAGGGTTTGCGGACTGAAGAAGGACGCCTGGATGACGTGTTCCGGACCATCACCATGCCCGACACTAAAAATTGATTCGTCATATGAACAGTCTCGGCACTATCAAGACCATTACCAAGCGGGAGTTGCAGGCCTATTTCTCATCGCCGGTTGCTTACGTTTTCATCGTCATTTTTCTCCTCTTGTGCGGCTTTTTTACGTTCTCTTCTTTTCTCGGTGGATTTTTCGAGCGCGGTGAGGCGTCTTTGTCTAATCCGTTTTTTTTCTGGCATCCATGGTTCTATCTCTTCCTGGTGCCGGCGGTGGGTATGAGATTATGGGCCGATGAACGGCGGGTCGGCACTCTGGAACTTTTGTTGACGATGCCGATCGCGCCGTGGGAGGCCATCGTGGGAAAGTTCATCGCGTCATGGCTCTTTCTTGGCCTGGCGCTCGTGCTCACGTTTCCGGTTGTTGTGACGGTTAATTACCTCGGCAGCCCCGATAACGGCGTCATCCTTGCGGGTTACGTGGGAAGCTGGCTGTTGGCCGGCGCCTGCCTGGCGGTCACTTGCATCACCTCGGCCATGACCCGCAGCCAGGTTGTCAGCTTCATCATCGCCGTCGTCGTATGCCTGTTTCTGATTCTGGCGGGCTTCCCGCCCGTCACCAATTTGTTGCAAAACTCGGCCCCCAATTCGCAATGGCTCGTGAATTTCATCGCTTCATTCAGCGTCATGACGCATTTCGACGGCTTCAGAAAGGGAATTTTGGATTCGCGCGATATTGTCTTTTTCCTCTCGATGATTGTTTTCTGTCTCTTTACGACCAGCGTCATCTTGCGAACTCACAGAACC
>JBOHXA010000300.1:0-1892 GCA_050737335.1 Limisphaerales bacterium
GACCCGGAATGAGTTCCAAATGAAAAATCCGGTTGGATAATCCGGACGTAATGTTGCTTGAATAGTAAAAAAGTCAAGTTCAACCATCGGCCTGTGTCCGGAAGACCGCGCCACCGCGTCATTGATCCGCGCGGGAATATAGTAAAGGCGATTGCGGATGGGTTGTGGCGCGGGGGACGCGGCGGCGCTCATGGTGTCGCAAAGATTGGGAAATGGTTTTTTAGTTTTTAATTTTAGGCGCCTGGCGTAAGCTGCCGCCCATCGTATGAGCAATATTCCTTCGGATTTGAAATACACCAAATCGCATGAGTGGGTCCGCGTTTCCGGGGAAACGGCCACCATCGGCATTACCGATCACGCCCAGCACGAACTGACGGACATTGTTTTCGTTGAATTGCCGGAGGCGGGCCGGCGCGTCAAATCCGGCGAGGCCTGCGCCGTGGTTGAATCGGTAAAAACAGCCAGCGATATTTACGCTCCCGTGAGCGGTGACGTCCTGGAAATGAACAAGTCCGTCGTGGACGAACCGGCGCTGGCCAACACGGACCCCTACGGCAAAGGCTGGTTTGTCAAAATCAAATTGGCCAACCCCGATGAATTGACGGCCCTGTTATCGCCCGATCAATACAAGGCGCAGCTCGGCGGATGATTTTCACCGGCGGCGAAATACCGCACGCCGGGCCTTATCGGATCGGGAAAATTAATGGCGTGAACGCCAGGGCAGGCCGAGGGAGTGATGGCCCCTGGCGTGCGAGTTCGCGGGACGGCCTCGATTTACGGATCAAAAGGACCGTATGTTCTTGAAACAACGGCCGGTCTGTCTTATACAATGGTTAATCGAACCAGCGAAGCGCCTGAGCATGAAGAGATTTTCCGGCAGAATTTTGGGCGCGGCGTCTGTCGTCTTTGGCGCCGCTTACGCCGTTCACAATTTTGTTGCCGCAGACGGGTTTCGTACTTTTCTCACGCGCCGTATTCCTTACTCACTGTTGCCGCTATTGCCATTGCTGGAGGGCTGGTGGCCCTCGGCTTTTCGGCCTTATCCCCGCAGTTGAGGCGCGCCGTTGAACTGGTCGCGCTGGCGGGCGGTGGCGCTTTTGTCATTTTGGCGGGGAGCTATATTTCGTTACTGGTATAGTGGTTTAGAGTCGCCGTGCGCCAAAAGTAACTGTTACCCGGGAGGGTGATTCGTTGTGCCAAAAGGGGTGTTACCCGAGTGGCCTTGTTTTATTGTTGTTCTTTGTACATTTTTTGATGTTCGATTGCCAGCTAAAACGAGCGGGGGGGCTGGCTTCGAGCCTTAGCTCGCGCCCCCCTGCGGTCGAATACGTGGGTCTTGTTTTTTTTGGGGGTGCGGGGGATTTTTCATTTGGTGTTCAGGGATTAACCTGGCGCAAAGAGGCGATCATTTTCAAGCTGCGGGTGACCTCTCGCTTCAACGCGAAAGGATTCAGAGCGGCCTTTTCCTGTTCCAAGCGCCGCTTGGTTTGCGGCGTCACTTGAGTGCTGGCCAGGACTCGCGCCAGGGGCGTTTGGGCCGGCCCATAGATACGCTTGATCTGTCCGTCCTGGCGTTCCTTGCGCTCTAATTTCAACGTGGCGTGAAAGTAGTTGAGCAATTGTCCATAGGCTCCCTTGACCAACGCATTGATGGGCTCGACAACCTGTGGGTTGTCGTGTCGCTCATATCCAAAGTATTGGCGGATGTGCGTCCAGTTCTTCTGCTCCACATGCGCATTGTCGTCCTTTTTGTAAGGCCGGCTGCGAGTCATGAACACGGGCCGGGGCCTCTTCTGCAGCCAATTCAAGACGTGATGTCGAGCCCATCAATGCGTTGGTCAAGGGAGCCTATGGACAATTGCTCAACTACTTTCACGCCACGTTGAAATTAG
>JBOHXA010000301.1:0-3221 GCA_050737335.1 Limisphaerales bacterium
ACCACCGCTTCAATCATCCTCATGCCCAGACCTTGCAACGCCAACAGCAGCAGCACGTCCGCGCCGGTGATGAGAACGCCCCAAAAAACGGGGATATGAAACAACATGTTCAGCGCCACCGCGCCGCCCAGGACTTCGGCCAGATCGCACGCGATGATGGCAATTTCAGCCAGGAGCCAGTTCGGGACGCGCGTCCATTTGGGGTACCAATCATAGCAGCATTGGGCCAGGTCGCGTCCGGTCGCGATGCCGACGCGCGCGGCAATCATTTGCAGAAAAATTGCCATCAAACTCGCGAGACCGACAACCCACAACAACGCGTATTTGAACTGCGCGCCGCCTTGCAAATCCGTTCCCCAATTTCCCGGGTCCATGTAGGCCACACTGACCAGAATCCCGGGACCGAAGTAGGCGGCCATTTGTTTCCAGAAGCCGGCTTTGTGATCGGGAACTTGAACGCTGTCATGCAATCCTTCCAGCGACATGGCGCCAGGGCGCGAGTGCGGCGCGATGCTGTCCTTCCCCGATTCAGGCAAGTCCGAGGATATGTTGTTGTCTTTGCTAATAAAGTCTTGTTCTTTTGTTAAAATCTCACAGTGATTCCACAGAACGGATTAAAATCAGGCGCGGCGCGCGTGACGCCGAAATAACAGTCGGCGTCGAGTTGAATATTTTTTGTGACCAGATATTCCAGGCCGGTGTCCACCGTGCCAATCCATCCGGCGTGACGCTCCGTGGTGAAGCTGCTGAAAAATTCCAGGAAGCCGCTCAACTTGCCGACGATTTGATGGTCGCGGCTCGCCGAGGCGATGAATTCTTCATGATAGCGATTATCATTTCCAGCGCGGGCGTCCGCCGCTTCAAGCGCGATGCCGCATATGGTCATTGTCGTCATAATTCCGCGCAGACAGCCGAAGGGAAAGCCGGATGTTGCATGAGCGTTATTATGTTGTATTACTTCCATATTGTAGTCACTGCTACCACATTGCGCAAGGCCGTCAACAACTTTTTTTGCGGGTTGAAAAACAATCTTGGCGGAAGTAGTCATGGCTACACATTCTTCTTGACGTTTAACCCCGGTTTTTGCCTGGATAAGCAGGAAAAGTCATGACCTTGACCAGAGGAAATACGGCTGGCCGCGCCGGCCCCAAATACCAGGCCGAGAACCTGTCGCAAACCCGGCGCGAGCACGCCAACGAAGTCGCGGAAGATTATGTGGAAGCCATAGCTGATTTAATCGCGGAAACTGGCGAAGCGCGTGTGGTGGACCTCGCCAAACGGCTGGGCGTGACTCATGTGACCGTCATCCGCACGATTGCCCGGTTGCAGAAAACGGGATTTGTAACGGCGCAACCGTATCGCGCCATTTTTCTCACGGAGAAAGGACGCGCCTTGGCGGCAATGTGCAAATGTCGGCATGAGACGGTGGCGGCTTTTCTCCGCTCACTAGGCGTTCCTGAACGTGTGGCGGAAATGGATGCGGAAGGCATTGAGCACCACGTCAGCCCTGATACGCTGGCAGCCTTTAAGAATGCTTTGCGAAACGCCCCATAGTCAATTCGGCGCCGTTGATTGTGCCATTGCGGTGGAGGGGCTGTTGCGCAGATGGCCATAAACTTTCAGGAGCTTTTTCCCGACCTCATCCCTTTTGATTGTACGGACTTGTCTGGTCCTGGATCGAAGCTCGTGACTTTCGTGGTCATCCGCAAGTCTGTTTCCCTAACCTTGTTGATCTCCACGGAATCGAAGTGGAGGGGCGTGCATCCCCAAGCATCCTGCCACACGATGCGCGTTGGCATCAGGAAGCCGTCGAACGCCCGATAGTCGCCAAAGTTGGTTTTCCCCCAGCCTTGTCCTTCGCGCCAGAAAATTCCGGCTAAAAGGAAATTCGTTGTTTCGTAGTAATGAAACTCCTCCTGATGAGATCGGGTAACCACTTTTAGATCGTAACATAATTTTCCATCAAATTTGGCTTCGCCCAGGCACTCTGCCGATTCGTAGTTGTCGGGCGCATCGTACCAACCAAAAAATTCAGCTGCATCCTGCCGCAGTTCAGACATCTGGCCTCGAAGAATATGGCACGAACCGTCAAGTTCGGTGTGCCAGGCGGCGCTGCCATCGAATCCCCATGAGGTTTGGCCCAAGTCGGGACCCGCCGACATAATGAAGTCCGTGACGACCCGAAACCGATTGGGCCGCATCGCAAAATATTCTGTAGGTGCTGCCGGCAGGCAGGCGAGGCCAACGCCACATGTGCCTTTCCCGCTAAGGGAATGAATTTCCGCTGCGGCTTTCTCACCGCCGCGAGCGGCCAAGGCGCGCTGTAGTACTTCTGCGGCCGATATGGCTGACGGAGCGATCACCGGCGGCGGGGACAAGAGTTTCGGTTTTGGCCGACCAAACCACTGGTACAAATCAATCTCATGCCGCCCCTTTTGCAATTCATCCGCCAGGTGAAATGTTTTCGACTGGTCAAAGTCCCCCCGCAGATAGACATGCACGTCGCGGTGTATCAGGTCGCAAACCAGAGAATACCGGGTGCTTCCTTGCGCAGTCATTTCGAGTATGTGCCGGCACATTTGCAGAGAAGGGCCGCCAGCCTTGTCCAAAATCATCGAGTCAGCGATATAGCGAGGATCCGGATAGCTCCCCGCTTGCGGGTCGCTCAACAAGAAATTTGTCATCAACTGATAGCGGCCGCGTTTGCGAAAGGTCTTGAGCTTGCCCCGCTCCCATTCAAACACAACCGAATCGCCGGAACGACCAGCAACCAAGACATGCTCCGTGGTAACGAACGTGTAGTAGCCCTGAGAGTCCTGATTGACCCGCGGCCAGAAGCTGGGCGTGGGTTGCTTGCTGCACCACGCGATGGCCTCATCCACTGATGCGCAGTTGCCCAGCAGCCCGGCGAGAAACGTTTCAAAGTCCGCTGGTTTGTCGAGTGATCTTGTTCCGTGATCGGCAGGTGTAGGCACATCGGCTACCGCAGCAAAGAGCCCTTGATCGTTCATCCCGTCCGCCCAGGGACCCAGGAAGCCGGCAAAACGGCCGCCACAAACCCAGCCGTGTGTCCTGGCGGTGGCTGGCACAAACAGCAATCCCAAATTGGGATCGTCCGGAATATCAAAGCTGTAACCGGCAAGGACGGTGCCGCCATGGCCGTCGCAAAACACGGTGCAGTCGCGGGCCGCGCTGCCGGAGAGGAGCGCACCGCTCCAGGC
>JBOHXA010000302.1:0-3088 GCA_050737335.1 Limisphaerales bacterium
CGCCTCCACCATAAGCTCATGACCCACATCCCAAAGACTCTGAACGAACAATTATCGAAATTCGGGCTGACGCCGCGCTTTGCCGCGCCGCCCGGCTCGTAGCTCTGTAGCCCGACAAAAGTGGCAATACCCCGCTTTTTCAGGCTTTTCGCTCGATCCAATAGGAAGTTAGGCTAATAGTAATGACACCCATGTTCGCCGCAGCCGGATGGGCTTTGCTTTATGTGCTTTGCGGCGGCGGGCTCGGGGGGGCCATCCTCATTTTCATCGTTTTGAAGCTGCTGGGACGCTGACAATTCCGCTGCCACTGCGCGGAAGCGCGTGCCGCATAGCCATAGCGGCGTGGCGGGTTAAGCCGCCTGCTCAACACCTTCGCTGAAGCGACCACGGAGGCGTCTGCATTTTTCCAAACATCCAAAAATCCACGAGTAAATACCGCTGGACGCGCGGGAAATTTTGGCTTAGTGTCCGATTGTGGCCAATTCATCGAAAACAGCGGGAGGCGGCCTTGGCGACACAATGCCGTTTGAAGAGGCATTGAAGAAATTGGAAAGTATTGTCGAGGCCATGGAATCCGAGGATCTGCCGCTGGAGACGCTCCTGGCCAAATACGAGGAAGGTTCAAAGCTTGCAAAAATTTGCCGCGAAAAATTATCCGAGGCGACGTTGAAGATTCAGCAATTGGAGAAAAATGCCGCCGGAGAGCTGAAATTGAAACCTTTGGAAAATGTTGAGGTTGAAGAGGCGTAATTTTTACGGGTAAGAGCGTTAAAGCGTGACCCGGTTGGAGGATAGCCGTCGCTTGACAGGCCTTGACACATTCGACTATATAACATTATAACAAACTTATGAGTGGATACCTGGACATGATAGACGGGCCCGAACACGTCAAGAAACTGACGGTGCCGCAGCTTCAGGAACTTTGCGGTGAAATCCGTGAAGAATTGATTGAAGGGCTGGCCAAGGGCGGCGGGCACCTGGGACCCAACCTCGGCGTGGTGGAATTGACCATTGCGCTGCATCGGGTGTTTACGACGCCCAGGGACCGGCTCGTTTGGGACGTCAGCCATCAGGTTTATGTCCATAAACTTTTGACGGGCCGGAAAAACCGGTTTCGCACCATTCGCCAGACCGGCGGGTTGAACGGTTTCGCGTTACGTACGGAAAGCGAACATGATTGTTACGGCGCCGGCCACGCCGGCACGGCTCTTTCGGCGGCGCTGGGCATGGCCGCCGCGCGGGACAAGCGGGGTTCAAACGAGCATGTGGTTTGCATCTTTGGCGACGCCGCGTTGACCAATGGAATTTCGTTCGAAGCCTTGAACAACATCGGCAACACGACGCGCCGGTTCATCGGCATTCTCAACGACAATGAATGGAGCATCGCCAAAAACGTCGGGGCCATCTCGCATTACCTGAACAAGCTCATTACCAATCCAAACTACAACAAATTGTCGCGGGATTTTCAGAATTTTCTGCGCCGCCTGCCGAAGGGCAATCTCGCGTTGCGCCTGGCGCACAAGGCCGAAGAAGGATTCAAAGGGGCGTTGAGCGTGGGACTGCATCAAAAGCCGGAAATGACCATCGGCTCGGACGGTCGCGGCGGATTCGGCAATCCCATTTTGTTCGAGGAAATGGGAATGCGTTATTTGGGGCCTATTGACGGACATAATTTGCCGTTGCTGGTCAGCACGCTGGAATTTGCCAGAACGTGTGACCACCCCATTGTCATCCACATTCTGACCCAAAAAGGCAAAGGCTTTGACGCCGCACTCAAGTCACCCGAGAAATTCCACGGACTAGGCCCATACAATGCGCGCACCGGGGAGACGCCCGCGCCAAAACCAAACGCTCCCCCCAATTACCAGGATGTCATGGGCCAGACGCTCGTCAAACTGTGCCGGCGCGACAACCGGCTCGTTGGTATCACCGCCGCGATGCCCACCGGCACCGGCCTGAAGCACCTGGAGAAAGAACTGCCCGACCGTTACTTTGATGTGGGCATTGCCGAAGAACACGCCGTGATCTTTGCCGCCGGCATGGCCACCATGGGATTTCATCCTGTCTGCGCCATTTATTCGACTTTCCTCCAGCGGGCCTATGATTGCATTCATCATGACATTTGCCTGCAGGATTTGCCGGTCACTTTTTGCATGGACCGCGCCGGCCTTTCCGCCAATGACGGCCCCACGCACCATGGCTTGTTTGACATCGCCTACCTGCGCTGCCTGCCAAACGTCATCGCCATGGCGCCGGCCAATGAAGACGAGCTGGCGGACATGATGTTCACCGCATCGCATCAAAATCACCCAACCTTTATCCGTTATCCACGCGGTGCGGCCGAAGGCGCGCCCATCAAGGAACAGCCCAAAATGCTGGAAATCGGCAAGGCGGACATCGTCCAAAATTTTGCCAACAACGGGAAAAAGAAGGTGGCTTTCTTCGGCCTGGGCAATATGAACTCGCTCGCGCGCAAGGCGGCGTTGCTGGCCGCCGTAAACTTCGATTGCGCCGTCATCAATCCCCGTTTCACCAAACCCCTCGATACGGGGGTTCACGAATTTTTTGGCCGGGCGTCGGATATGGTTGTGACGCTTGAAGACCACGCGCTCATGGGCGGTTACGGTTCGGCGGTGCTGGAGTTCTTCAGCGAGGCTTCGATCACGACCCCTGTCATGCGAATCGGCTGGCCCGACCAGTTCATCGAACACGCGACGTCGCAGGATGAATTGCGGAAAAAATATGGGCTTACCGTGGAAGAGATTTTGTCCGGGTTGGACGCACAGCTTGGGAAGAGCGCGGGCGACCGCGCGGCGGACACGATGCCTGTCGCCATCCAGGGAGGCTATTGAGAAATTATGGACATTGCCGCTGAGAGAATTTTTGGCCTGTGGCGAGGAGCGAGGAGCGAACATGTCCATCGTCGCGCCTGGTCGGCGGGGTCATTGCTGGCGAAACAGCAATATCCATAGTTTTGAACGCTGGAAGGTTCCGAAGCGTATTTGCGGTTGAACCGCGGAAACGGTGACCGTCTTTGTCCCGGATCATGCGAGCCGCTCGCGCAACCGTCCGCGGTCCCGTCGCGTCA
>JBOHXA010000303.1:0-1365 GCA_050737335.1 Limisphaerales bacterium
ATGCACAACGCTGACCGACATTTCTCGCTGGAAGCACACTCACGATTTCACTGCCGATTTTTCGGCGGCTGAAAAGAACACGCGGCGCGTTTTGATTCTGACGGCGGCCAGGATGTTCGCCGAAATCATCTTCGGCTTGAAGGTAAGCGGTGATTTAGCTGCCCTCTATTACCGGTCGTGTTCCCGTGATAAAAATGGGGACGATGAGTACAGGACCCTCTTTTGGCCGTCGCCAGGCCGCAGCGGCGCGACGGGAGCAACTGCTGGCGACGTTTGAGCGGAGCGGTTTGTCGGCCGCCGAGTTTGCCCGGCAGAACGGATTGAACTACACGACCTTCTGCGGCTGGCGCAAGCGTGGGGAAAAAGGCAAGGCATTGCCGGCGTTTGTACAAGTGGAGGTGGCATCGGAGGCGGCGCCGGAGGACCTGGTGATCGAACTGGGAGCGCTGGTGCGAGTGCGCGTCCATACCGAAAAGCAAATGGCCTTGGCGGCGCGGTTCCTGGAGCACCTCAACCGGAGGGGCGGATGTTAAGCTTCCATTCTCAGCTCAAAGTGTTTGTGGCCACGGCGCCCTGTGACTTGCGAATGAACTTCAATGGGCTGTGGTCGGCGGCCACCGAACGATTGGGCGAGGACCCCAAAAGCGGAGCCTTGTTCGTATTTGGCAACCGGCGGTTTGCAAAATTAGAGATAATTAAAGAAAGCTGTTGACATTTCTTTGACAAATTTGCATTCTCTATCCCTTGAAGCCCGTTGCGGTTCCCAACAAAGCATTTCCACGGTGCTGTTATTGTTGTTGTCCATTGGGAAAAAACAGCGGGTCATGGTGATCAACCCATTAACCCTTGCTCAGAAACATGAAAAAACTAATATTCACAATCTCATTGGCAATATCCAGCGTGCTCGCTTATCAGGGCGAGGCGCAGACCATGCAATGGTGGGATAACAACGGCGCATCCGCCGCAACCAGCGGCACTTGGGACGAGACGTCCTCGTTCTGGGCTCCCAGTGCTACATTAACTGCTTCGCCGACGACCTTTGGTGACGGCAACTTTGCCGTTTTTGCCGCAGGCAGCACCGCCATTACGACCTTGAACATTAATTTGCCTGGCACGGTGGGCTGCGAAGGTATCGGGAATGCAACTACCACCGCTGGAGCGGCTTCCGGCGCGCGGGTAGAAACGCTGAATATTATTGGCACTGGTTCGATTAATCTCCCTGCAGGGAGCTGGCCGTTCGAATGCGGTAACTATTCTTCCTCCGATATTATTGCCGTTTATGTCCCGATTACCGGACCGGGCGGAATCGTCCAGCACAACAGCGGCGCCATCGGTTTGTATGGCGACAACACCTACAGCGGTGGG
>JBOHXA010000304.1:0-1941 GCA_050737335.1 Limisphaerales bacterium
GCCGGCGTTGAACCTTCCTGAACGTTCGCTTCGAAATCCCCCTCCGCTCCGCGGCCACCAGCAGCATAATCTTGTGACGCCAATTCGGCCCAATGCCCCTGCATCGGCAAAAATCCCGCCCCTCACGGACTCGGCGCAGTTTTATCGGTTGACCAGGACGAGTCCATGAGGTCTTTCCCATGACCAATATTTTTAATCTTCTTTCCTGGCACTCAAGCGCGTAGCGTCTGTCGCACCAATGACGACTGCGCTAAAATCAACGACCTTGATTCTGGCAATTTTTGCCGCGATTGTTCTTGCGAATGTATCGTCACATGCGCAGACACTTTGGACCGGGCCGAATATCATCTATACGCACACCTCGGCTGACGCGCAAAATCCCACAAATCCCGCCAGCGTGGATCAAATCACGCCCGGAGTATGGATCACCCGCGCCACGGGCGAAGGTCTTTTCAACGCGGTAACTCAGAGTTCGTACGGAAACTCGGGCAGTCCCGGATCGGGAACACCGGATGGCTCGCCTTCCGATACCGAATGGGCGATTGGCTCGATTGACAACTATGGCAACTTGTCCTACGGAAGCTGGTATGCCGTGCTGCACGGGGGGCAAGGCGTGGACCAGCAGGCGGTGTTGCATTTGATTTCCGAGAACATTTATATATCAATCGAGTTCACAAGTTTCATCTCGGATGGAACGTACACGTACGTTCGGTCCACGCCCGCAGTGGCCGTTACGCCCACGGTAACGATTACCAATCCCATGTCTGGGACCGTTTTTCCGGCCCCGGCCACAGTACCCATCGGGGCAACGGCCACCGCCACAGGCGGCACAGTGACGAATGTAAGTTTCTTTACGAACAATGTTTTTGCCGGGGCTTCAACGGTTGCGCCTTATGGACTGACCTTGAGCGGGGTGCAAGTCGGATCTTACGCCATCACCGCGGTGGCAGGCGCTGACGGCATGTCCGCAACGTCGGCTGTGGTGAACATCAGCGTGGTGACGCCGGTAAGTGTGACGTTGACGAGTCCAACCGTTCTTCCGGGCGCGGGTTTTAAATTCAGTTATTCGGCCAACGTGGGATTGGCCTATGTCATCCAGCGGGCAACGAATCTGAACGCGCCAGCGTGGATTTCCCTTGCCACGAACGTGGCCGCGGGCAATCCAACGAACTTTGTAGATAGCCGCGTCACGAGCAATCCCGCTTATTATCGCGTTGGGCGGCTGCCCAATCCCTGATTCAACTGACCCTCACTTCAATCTCCCGGGGCTTGGCTTCTTCACTTTTGGGCAGCATGATGGTCAGGATTCCATCCTTGTATTCGGCCCGGACGTCCTTGGCCGAGACGGTGGCGGGTAACGAAACCGCGCGGTGGAATTTGCCAAAATAGCGTTCCGAGCGATACACTTCTCCGGCGCCTTCTTTCGTTTCGCTCTTTCGTTCTCCTGAAATCACCAGGTCGCCACCTTGAATGGACACGTTGATGTCTTCCTTTTTCATTCCAGGCAACTCGGCTTTCACCACATAGTTGTCTTTCTCCTCATATACGTCGAAAGCGGGCGTCCAACCTAGGAATTCGGACGTGCGAGCCAGGGGCGACTCGAAGAAGCGGTCAATCTCATCGCGCAAATCCGTTAACCGCCTCAGGGTAGGCCATGTTGACACTCTTGTTAGTTTCATAATTTTTCCTTTTGCTAAATTGTCCTGCGGCATTATCAGCTTTCACCGTGCCAGACGGACGAATGGTGAGAAATCAGGGGTTCTGGAACGAAATTGCAAATGGACCCGCGGGAAACTGACCAAAATTGTCATCCGCGCGCGCCAGAATCGCCGGCATGCGTTCCCAGGGCCCTCGTGCGAAAATGGCTGGAAAGCGCCTGCGCCCGGCAGAAAGGGGTGTCCCCAAAAGAATTGAACGGGCTGGAAGCCCGTTCCACTACTT
>JBOHXA010000305.1:0-4791 GCA_050737335.1 Limisphaerales bacterium
CCACAAGCCCCGGTTCAATGGCAAGCCACACGAATTTCCGGCAGCGATTCACTCGCCGTGCGCGCCAGTAAAAAACTTCGCAGCGACGAATTGCTGATAACAGCGCTTGGCTCGACCATTTTGCGAAAGCAATTGGATGATGTCCCGCTCTGGCGGGGCGACCATGTGCCAATTCGTCAGCTCGTGGATGATTTTGCCCGCTATCTTTATCTGCCGCGCCTCACGGATTCGGAAGTGTTGACCCAGGCAATCCGCGACGGAGTAGGGTTTTTAACCTGGTCGTCGGATACGTTCGCTTACGCCGAGAGCTACGATGAAGCCGCCAAGCGGTATCGCGGACTTCGCGCCGGCCAGACTGTGATAATCATGTCTGACAGCACCAGTTTGCTGGTAAAGCCGGAGGTAGCGCGCAAGCAAATGGAAGCCGAGGTCAAACCTGAATCGCCCGCACCCGGCCCCGTTCCGCCCGGCCCCGCCGGAAAGCCCCCCGGCCCGACGCCACCCGCGCCGGAGGCCAAATTGAAACGTTTCCACGGAACAGTGGCCTTGGACCCAACTCGCGCCGGCAGGGATGCAAGCCGAATTGCGGATGAAGTCCTCGCCCACCTCGTCGGCCAACCCGGCGCTGAGGTCACCGTCACCCTCGAAATCGAAGCAACGCTCCAGGATGGAGCGAGCGACCAGGTCGTCCGCACCGTCACCGAAAACAGCCGCACCCTCAAATTCACCAGCCACGGCTTTGAGGTGGACTGACGTTGCCTTTTGTAGTTTTTCATGTTGCCAAAATGTTGCCGGCTGACTCTTTGGCATGCAACAATGTAGCCGATGTTGCCCATTTTTGAGCAATCATCAAACCATGCTGCTAAAACACCACTCGCGTGACAATCTTCGCATGTATGGCAGGAGGCCTGCCCTACGGCAGCGCACAATCCTTGGCCCAATCCATATTCGGAGTCGGCCCCATGGTGAGAACCAGTTTTCCCCCTTTGATAACGTCTCTTTGCCTGATCCACCATTGATTGAGAGGTTTGCCATCGAATGTGGCCGATTGAATATAAATATTCTCGGGGGATGTATTGCGGGCCTCAATTGTGAACGTTCTGCCGTGATAATATTTCTTTGAAAGATGAATCGTGATTCTCGGATACAACGGGCTGGCAATTTCATAGATGGGATCAAGCCGGCAGCCGCCGTCAGTTTGAAACAGACCCATCGCGCACATGATGAACCACGACGCCATCTGCCCCTGATCTTCGTCGCCTAGATACGCATCCGCCGGATTGTAACCGTAATAGCTTTCGAGGATGTCGTGCGTCCATTTTTGCGTCAACCATGGTTCGCCCGCCCAATTGAACAGCCAGGAGACGTGCATGCACGTTTCATTGCCCTGGTTAATGGGATAGTCCTGGTTGATGCCGGTTGTGGCGTTAAAGTGCAAAGGCGCCATCGTTTCAAAAGCCCAATTGAGCCGGTCAACGAAACGGTCATGGCCCATCGCCGCGATTAAGCCGGGTATATCCTGGGGCACGAACCAGGTATATTGCCACGCATTGGCCTCCGTGAAATCGGTCGGGCCTGAGCGCTCGTGCATCGGCTGAAATGGCGTCCGCCATCCGCCATCCGATTTTCGAGGCCGGGCAAAACCGGTTTCGATATCAAATGAGTTGCGCCAATTCTCTGAACGCGCCAGAAATTTCATTGCCAGTTCTCTATGGCCCAGGGCCAGCGCAAGTTGCGCTACGGTCCAATCATCATAGGCGTACTCGAACGTATTCGACGGATGGCCTTTCAACGGGCCGTCCACAGGCACGTAGCCATATTTAAGATAGCCTGCCAGATTCTCATTCCCGACTTTTCCTCCGCCCGGGGTCGAACGAGGCATGGAAGTCTGCATCTTGACGGCCGCGGCCAGGATTTTTTCGGGATCCAGGCGGGAAATGCCCGCCTGATAGGCCGCCACCATTAGTGGAATTTCATGCTCGGCGACCATGACGCTGATGTATTTAAGGCCGGCAGGGCCTTTGGCGAGCCAACCGCAGTTTTCGTAGAGTTGCAGTTCGGATTTCGTCCAGCGCGCCGACCAATCCGGCGCGGCCAGATTCATGAGCTGATTCAAGTTCCAAAAGGTCGTCCAAAGGGCGTCCGACCCAAGCATCACATTCCGGGGATTCCGCAATTTTTGGACGCGTCCGTATGGGTCGATCCATTGGCCATTGACATCGCTCCAGATGTTTCGGCCGGACAAAGCGCGATATAAGTTTGAATAAAACCGCGTCTTTTCCCGCGCATTCGGCGTTTCAATTTCGATCTGATCGAACAGTTTATTCCATGTCTTGCGTTGGTTTTGCGCGACCGCGGCAAAATTCCATCCGAACGGCCCGGCCAATTCTTCTTTTAAATTTTGCCGGGCGTTGTCAATGCTGACAAGCGATATCCCGGTTCGAACTTCAATTTTCTCTCCCGCTGTGGTTTTAAAATTTACGAACGCGCCGCAGTCGCCGGACATGGCCAATTCCTGCGCATTCGAAAAAATTTCTCCGCCATGCCATCCATTTAACTCGCGCGCCGGCCGGTAAGCGCCCCGGGGAATCGTGACTTTCGGGCCGGCTAAATTTTGCCAACCGCCTAATTCGCCAAACGGACGGTCAAATTGCGACACGAAATGCAGAACATAACTCTGATCGCAACCGTACGGGCCAGGAACGTCGGTTCGAATTGCGCCTTCAATCTCATTTGGGCCGGTGCGGCGCACCTTTGCGTCAAGCACATGCATGCTGTATTCGTTTGGCAAAAGAAATGGAAAAAGGACCCGCGCCTGCTCGCTCGGGGGGAAGGTGTAGCGTTGCAGGCTGGCCCGCGTGGTGGCGGTAAGTTCCACTTTGATTCCGCTGTCCTTTAGAAGAACCTCATAATATCCGATGCCTCCATGCTCAGTGTCTTTGTCAAAGCGCGAACTATAACCCGTGCCATCCAGTCCCGGATGCGTCCGCAAAGGTCCCGTGGTGGGCATCATTCCCAGTCCGGCCATCGTCCATTCATGAATGTGACTGAAGCAGTCAATGTACTCATGCGTATAATCGTAACCGGAACACCAGCTTTCGCATTGGTTGTCCGGTGAAATTTTAACCATCCCAAATGGCATCCACGGTCCGGGGGCGATCATCCAGCGCGAATGGGCCGTGCCCATGAAGACGTCCACGTAATCGGCTGGAGTGGCATGAGGACCCGGGACCAAATCCAATTCTGTTTGTGCCAGCAATTTCCCGCCGGCGCTCACGCGGACGCGGGTCGTTTTGCCTCGGCGCGAGGGGGCGGTGCGCACCTCCACCGCTTGCAGCCCCGCTTGGAGTTTCACCGTTTGGGCTTCTGAACCTCCCGCCTGGATGTTAATGGTCCCGGAGGGTGTGTTTTGAAAAACTTCCACTCGGACGGTTGCTGAAGGGTTGGGGCTGGATGAAACCGTGTAAGGCGGCGCCGAGATGGACCGAATAACCGTCTGCGCCGGCGCAGCCAGGGTGATGGCCGCGGGGGCTTCAAGTTTCAGCATGTCAAACAAGCACCAACTGCCTCGGGTGGCGCGCAAGGCAATTTCATTGTAGCCCTCTTTCAGCAGCAATGCGGGAAAGGGGATGCGAATGCTTTGCGGTTTTGCCTTGCTAAAATCGCCATGCAAGGAGCGGTCACCGCCTCCTGGCATTAAGTCGCGCTCAAAAATTACGCCGTTCACGGTGATGCGCAGGCACGGGGGATTTTTCGGTGATGAATCACACAAAGCGATGGTCAGAACGCAATCGCCCTTGCTCGAACCGTGGCCGAGAACAAAACCAATCGGCAGCGTGTTCATCTGGTCCCATTCATTGCCGTTGCGTCGGGTGTAGTGGCTGCCGGCCCAGACGTCCACCGGGCCTGGCAAAATACATGGCCACTGCGTTTGCGGGTCCGATATGCCGATATAAAACGCATGGTCCGGGCTGCCAAAGTCCGCAATAAAATTAGTGTAAGCTCCATTGGCCAGGGCGAATTCCGAGTCGTTGGTGTTCAGTGTCCCTATTTGCCAAAGCGTTTCGGTTCCACCGGCCATTGTGATGGCGGTGGATACCAGCTCAGATGCGAGAACCAGCAGGAGAATCAGCAGGCCTTTTTGCCAACGAATCAAGTAAAACGTCATGTATAAACATTCGCATTAAGTGCGGCGTTCAATCAATCCCTTTTTCAATGACTTCTCGCTGATTTGGCCCGGTATTAGTCTGCCACGGAGCCGCGTTCAGATTTGGGCGCAATGGCCATGAGAAGGCCATTGACGAACAGCCAGAGGCCCGCGAGGCCCACCATGACGGTCAATGCAAAAAGTTTCGTTGGAATTATACCGATGTGAAGGAAAAACAAGAGCGCAATGATCGGAACGCACATCATGCCAGTGCCCGTGATTATTTTACGAATCCCCTTGTCGCGAATGGCCCCGGCCCGTTCCCTGGAAAGTTTTGCCGCCAGTTCGTTCGCTTCCGAAAGATTGAAGCCCTGAATCATTAAATAGCTGATGATTTGCTCTTTTGTGTCGCCCCACATCGCTTTGGCCCGGGCTTCGTGCTCGGCCTGCGCACGGTCCACAAGACCAAGACGCGGGTCAGGACGACCTGGGGCGGGGGCGGTCCGTTGCGCCGGCCTGGCCGCCACGGAGAGACGCGCCGTTGACGGTGCGGGCGTTAGATCCGATGTTTCCACGGCCGTTGCCACCGCCGAAAGGACAGCCGGCGCTTCGAATGTGGTTGTGGATGTCGCTATGGACATTCC